>CAYTKX010000004.1:23382-26293 GCA_964438495.1 uncultured Staphylococcaceae bacterium | reverse complement strand
CTTAAAATCCTGCGGTGGCGACACCGTGCCGGTTCAAGTCCGGCCCCGGGCACCAAAAAAGCGGTTTGTATGACCGCTTTTTTTGATACTTTCATCATAAATATTGCTTAATCAAATGACCTTTTATACGCCTTAATAACAAAGTCCTGCGCGTTTCTTTTCGCGACCCGTTGCATGAAGAAAGGATTAAGTAATAATTCGCGTCCTAAAAACACTAAATCTACTTGTTCTTCTTCGATTATTTTTTCGATATAGGCAGGATCACGAATAAAGCCCCCACCAATTACAGTGTACCCCGCTTTTTTAATTTGGGCGGCGTAACTTATTTGATAGCCTTCATAAACTTCTGGCACAATAGGAACGACACCACCAGTTGAAACATTAACAGCGTCAATTAATGATCTTACTTCATTTAATACGGCAATTGTTTCGTTTGTAGTGTGACCTTCCTTATCATATTCTTCACTCGATACGCGAATAACAAGCGGTCCATCCCATTCAAGACGTATCGCTGTTAATACTTCTTTTAAAAAGCGGGTGCGGTTTCTTAAACTTCCTCCATATATATCTATGCGCTTATTGGTAAGCGGTGATAAAAATTGATTAATTAAATAGCCGTGAGCAGCGTGAACTTCAATCACATCATATCCTGCTTCTTTTGCCCGTCTTGCCGCGTGCTTAAAATCGAGGACTATTCTTTGAATTTCTTCAATTTTTAAGGCATGTGGGGTGGCGTAGCGTTCGCTATAGGCTAAGGCGGAAGGCGCGACAATCTTTGTGTTTTTTATTGTGCATTTCCGTCCTGCGTGGGCAAGTTGAATCGCTGCTTTAGCCCCACCTTCATGAATAATATTAACAAGCTTTTTTAATCCACTTACGTGTTTATTACTCCATATCCCTAAATCATTCGCACTAATGCGGCCATTTCGACTAACCGCGGTAGCTTCTTGAATCACGAGGCTTACTCCGCCATAAGCGCGTGCACCGTAATGCACAAAGTGAAACGGTTTAGCCAATCCTTCGTCATCACTTTCATACATACACATCGGGGCCATGACAATTCGATTTTTAAGAGTTATATCTTTAAGCGTAAAAGGGGTAAATAACTTCATAGCACTCCTCCTTCTTTCGTTAATGTCCGCATATATTATAAGATAGATAGCCCGATATTAAAAAGTTTACGATTATCGTAAACCTACCATTATTTAAGGTTGTAAAAAAAGTGTAATAACAATAACGTTTTGGTATAATATTGCCATGGAAGATTTAATACAATTAGAGAACAAGATTAAAGTGACCTTAAATCGAATTCGTCCTTATATTCGAAGTCACGGCGGCGACGTTGAGTTTGTCCGCTTTGAAGACGGCTTTGTCTATATCAAAATGAGCGGAGCGTGCGATGGCTGCGCTTTCGCTGATATTACAATTGAAGAAGGCATTGAAGAATTATTGATGGATGAAATACCAGGGATCTTAGGAGTGTTACTCGTATAAAAATAAAAGAGGCTCGAAGCCTCTTTTTTTAATAACTTGACCCGTCGATAACGCCGGTATCACGGAAGTAATCAGCGATTAATTCCCGTACATATTCACCAGTATGTATTTGTACTTCGTCTTTAATGTTCGAATACTCACTAATACTTAAGTAATCGATAGTAACGATAGTGTATGTTTCATAATCTTTAATGTTCTCGCCACCTGCAATATAAAACGGGTGAGAACGAATATAACTTTTTACGGTCGCCCCACTTACATCTTCAATAACCATTACTTCGTTATCAAAGGGGAAAGCTTGATAAATTTGACCATAAGTCACTTCGCCACTTTTAATACTTTTAACCCGGACGCCGCCAAGATTGTGGACCGCGACGATGTTAGGATAGGCTTTGCTTACTGCGTAACTATGCATTCTTTGGTTTGCAAGATTTGCAAGTCCGCTTTGATCAATGTCTGAAGATAAAGTACCGATTACTACGTTTTTAACTTCGTTAATTTCCGCTTCATACTCACTAAATAAGGTGCGCATCGCAACATCTTCATTAAAGGCTCCTTTAATATAACTTGCCTCAACTAAACTTGTTTTATCAACGGTAAACGTTTTTAAATCAAAGTTATAAGTTGCCTCTACTTCCATAATTTGTTTGCCGTTCCCGGTCGTTTGCAATACAGGAATACCGTTTACTCTTTTGTTATCTTCAATATGTGCGTGTCCTGTAAAGACGAGGTCTACAAGCTTTTCGTCAAAAATATTGCTGTATGAGCCAAGGCTATACACTAAAGAATCGTGGATGACAAGGGCAATAACATCAGCGCCTTGAGCCTTTAAGTTGTTTACTTCAGCGCGGATATACGCTTCTGGAAGTTCAAAGGAATACGGTTCAACCGCTGTGGCTAAAATTGAACTTTCTAAGTATGGACCAATCGTACCAACGATACCAACTTTCACATCATTTTTAATAACCATCGTACTTGCTTTAAAGGTGTCATCATAATGGACTAATTCAGTTGCTAGTTCGCCCGTAGCTTTGTCCATAATATTAGCGCCAAGAAACGGATATTCGGCTAAAGTTCTATTATGTTTAATTGTTGTATCGAACCAGTCAAATTCATGGTTTCCAATTGTCATTGCATCAGCAGATAATTCGTTCATTGCCCGCGTTAAAAACTTTCCGCGGTTAATATTTGAATCAGCGCTTCCTTGCCAGTAGTCACCAGCGTTTAAAAAGACGGTCCCGCCTTCATTTTGGGCGTAACGTGATTTTAAATAAGAACTAATCTTAAAAATGCCAGGTTCATCTGTTGTTTCTGTAATCGCACCATGAAAGTCATTAATGCCAAAAAACTCAAGTTTTCTCGTACCATGTGGTCCTGGTGTTTCTGTCGTAATTTCTTCACTCGTGGTTACGTCTTC
>CAYTKX010000004.1:0-23282 GCA_964438495.1 uncultured Staphylococcaceae bacterium | reverse complement strand
TACCATGTGGTCCTGGTGTTTCTGTCGTAATTTCTTCACTCGTGGTTACGTCTTCACTTTCGGTTGTTACAACATCTTTACTTGTGGTAACAACATCTTCACTTAGCGTACAAGAATTACAACTTGGAACCGGTTTTGGTTTACAACCAACAAGTAAAAGGGCTGCAAAAAGCGCACCAATTACTAGTTTTCTGTGCTTTTTCATTAATATTGACTCCCATCTATGACACTATGTTCACGTAAGTAAGTGGCAATTAAGTCACGCGGATAAGTAAACATATTTTCATAATCTAAACCAGTTACTGGCGATCCACTTAATTCATAAACAAAGTTTGTTGTTACAACTTTATATTCCGCAAAGTCATCGACTTCACTATAAGTCAGCGTAAAGTAATAGGCAAAGTTGCCGCCACTGTCCATTAAGGCTTTTAAGCGGCGTCCTCCTATTGAAATCAAATATATTTCATTATCAAAGGGGAAAGCACTATAAATGTCGCCGTATGTGATATCGCCAACTTTTAATTCTGAACGAATTCCGCCCGTCACATTATGAAGAGCGCCGACCGCGTCATCATAAGACTTTGTCATGACTTCCACGACAAATTTTGCGACCATCGAACGCGACATATCTTCGTTAATAAGCTTACCAACGACTTCATTTTTTGTTTCGTTAATTTTAAACTTCTTAACATAGTAATCGACAATTTTGTTAGTAGTCGGGTCATCTTCTAGTTCTAAGTCAACTATACTACGTACTACTTCGTATTTTGCAACTTTTACTTCTTTGGTCGTCTTATTAAAACCAAGGCGGGCGTGCATAATATCGCGACCGCGGCCTCTAGTTTGTAATATTGGGACCCCATTAACTTCTTTTTGATCTAAATAATGTTGGTGACCAGTAAACACTAAGTCAACAATCTTTTCATTCACTAAAGCTTCACGGTCAGGCGATAAACTTGCGCCAACCCACGTGTCATGAGCTCCTAAAAAGATTAAGTCAGCGCCCGCGCCCCGTAATCTTGCGGCTTCACTTTTAACGTATTCGGTCATAATATCAAATTTTAAGCCTTCAACATGACTTGCTTGGATTGTATTTATAAGGTCACTCCCCATCGCGCCGATAATACCAATTTTAACGCCGTCACGTTCAATAAGCGGAGACGGGTCAATGTAATCAGGCGTTGCTTTTGTTTCTTCAATAATAATATTAGCGCCTAAATATGGAAAATTAGATGTTTCTTTATTCTTCTTAATAAGATCAACACCCCAGTCAAATTCATGGTTACCAAGTGTTAACGCTGCAAAACCCATATAATTTAAACTTTCATTAACAATTTTACCCTTTGACATATTAGATTCAGCACTTCCTTGCCACATGTCACCGTTAGCAATTAAAACGGTGCCGCCTGGGTTTTCACTTCGTCTTTTATTTAAAAAAGTATTAATTGCCGATAAGCCTGGCATATTATCTTCTTCACTGCGCACAATTGCGCCGTGATAATCATTTAAACCATAAAAGTCAATTAATGTAAAACCTTCATCATCAATAACGGCACTATATTTAGAGTCGTCATATGCTTCATATAATTTCCCCGGTTTTTTAGTACATCCACTAATAACGAGGGTTGAAAGGATTAAAAGAAAAGTTAGTTTTTTCATAATCTAATGTTCTCCTTCCGGTTAGCGATAATATAGCCATCACGA
Source organism: uncultured Staphylococcaceae bacterium (assembly GCA_964438495.1). Lineage (GTDB taxonomy): Bacteria > Bacillota_I > Bacilli_A > RFN20 > CAG-826 > UBA1361. Next base: position 21,578 of record CAYTKX010000004.1, on the reverse strand, counting down.
TTTTGCACATCTTTTTTATTGTATTTAATACGCGTGCCATCTGGTTTAATAAATAAACCTCCCGCTTCGGTCACAATAATGTCAGCAGCCGCCACGTCCCATTCTTTAGTACCCGCTCCTGCGCGATAAAATAATTCAATATCACCTTTGGCAATGGCGACGGCTTTTAAAGTTGAACCAAGGGTCACAATCGTTTTAATCAAATCACTATTCCGTTTTATATAATCAGTTTCACTTGCTCTTTTGTGATAACGTGAGGCCGCAATTGTAATATTACTCGTTTTATCATTGACTTGAATCTTAACGTTTTCACCATTTGCAAGTCTTTGGTAAGCACCGCTTCCTTTGGTTGCGTAATATATTTCGCCACTAACTGGAGCGACAATAACCCCAACAACGACTTCACCGTCTTTAGCAAGGGCAATACAAGTTGTGAACTCATTATCACGATTTACAAAGTCTTTGGTACCGTCAAGCGGATCAATAATCCACACCATTTCCGCACTTAAACGCTCTTCATTATCTTCACCTTCTTCAGTAAGAAAGTGATAAGTAGGGAAAAGGGGCGCTAAATAGGCACGAATTGCTAAGTCAGCCTTTTTATCAGCCATCGTAACGGGTGAATTATCTTCTTTAATCTCGACTTCAAACTTTGTATTGTAAATATCAAGAATAATATCTTTGGCAATTAAAGCAGCAGTAATAGCAGCTTCTAATTCTTTTTTATAGTTCATAATGGTAACTCCTCTGCATTATTTAAAGCGTCAAGCACATTGGGAATATCTTTAATACTTTGTAAGCGACAGCCACTAGCCTTTAAATGACCGCCTCCCCCAAACATAACAGCTACTTTTTGCACGTTATGCGATTTTGACCGTAATTCAACGAACACTTTATCTTCTTCATCAATAAAGAAAGTTGCCCAAGAATGGTAGCCTTCGATGTTTCCATATGTATTAACAAACATTCCGCCTTGACTTGGTAAGATGTTAAGACCTCTTAACGTTTCATAAGGCATAACAATAAAAATTACCGCGCGATCAACTTCGTAATTTAATTGAAAGTACCCTCTTGCTTTTAAGCCATCAATTTTACGAACACTTAAGTACGTGTTAATATCTTTTAAACGAGCGCCTTTTTCTAAAAGGGTCGACATAACTTTAAAAGTAATCGCACTTGTTAAGTCATACATAAAGCGGCCTGAATCAGTAATAATCCCCATCGCAAGAGCGGTTGCCCCTAAGGCATTAATATCTAAATTTTCACTTATAAGAAATTCACCAATAATTTCTGCCGTAGCGATCCGGTCATTATTAATAAGCGCTTGATTCGTGTAATCTTCAGCAAAGATGTGATGATCAATTTTAAAACTTGCCTTCGCTAATTTAAAGCGTTGGTCTTCAACGCGGTCCCCATTTGCGACATCAATGACAAGGGCGGCACTATTTTTAATAGTTTCGTCGCTTACTTCATCTGTATTGCCGACAATATGAATAAAAGGGGCAATATTTGCCCCTAATCCATATACTTTTTTATGGGGATAATTTGTTTTAATAAGTTCACGTAAACCAATAACACTACCAATCGCGTCACCATCGGGATAAATATGTGAAAAGATGGTGATGATGTCATGGCGTTCAATAAAGGCTTTTAGTGACTTAAACACAATTATTCCGCTTTTCCAATCGAACCGAAGACTTTACATTTTTCGGTAACGACAGCTTTAATACCTTTCATTCCCGGCACAATATATTTGCGAGGGTCATAAACTTTTGGATCATTATTTAACACTTCACGTACAGCTTTGGTAAATGCTTGTTGGCATTCAGTGTTGACGTTAATTTTTGCAGTTCCGCGCGCAATTGCTTTTTGAATTTGATAATCAGGAATACCGCTGCCACCATGTAAAACAAGGGGGACACCGACTAATTTATTAATATATTCCATTTCATCAAAACCAAGTTTTGGTTCACCCTTGTATGGACCGTGGACACTGCCTAAGGCTGGTGCTAAGCAGTCAATACCGGTAGTTTGCACCATTTCTAAACATTCTTGGGGGTCAGCATACATTGTTTCAGCGATAACGTGTTCTTCTTGTCCGCCGATGCTTCCAAGTTCGCTTTCCACACTAACGCCATGTGCGTGTGCGTATTCAACAACACGTTTCGTAATTGCTAAGTTTTCAGCAAATGGGTGGTGACTTGCGTCGATCATAACGGAAGTAAAACCAGCATCAATCGCTTTTTTACAAACTTCTTCACTACTACCATGGTCTAAATGGATAGCGATGGGAATGGTATAACCGCGGTCTTTGATTAAACCTTTGATCATATGGACGACGACATTAAAGCCGCCCATGTGGCGTGCTGCTCCTTCACTAACACCAATAATAACTGGGGATTTGAGGGCTTGGACTTCATCCAAGATGGCAATTGTCCATTCTAAGTTGTTCGTGTTGAACTGAGCAACTGCATACTTTTCTTTGTTTGCTTTAATAAGCATTTCTTTCATACTAACTAATGGCATAAATTTCTCCTATCTATATTTATATTGTTAGTCTTCTTCACTACTGATAATTTCTTTGATTTTGCCTTCTGCATATTCTTCAGTGCTTTCATCATCAAAATAAAGAATTTCGGGGGCATCATCATCGTCTTCACTTAATTCGTCGTCATCAGTGTAAACTTCATTAAGGGGGAGGGCAATTTCATCAAAGAGCATCCGTTCCCGTAATTGCCAAGTATTATCACCAGTGTTGACAAAACGGCCATCCATCATCAGTGCCGTATAAAACTTGGAAATCATATCATGGCCTTCTTCTTCTGTATATTCGTTTTCATTAACGACATGTTGCCATAGATCAAAAAAGGAAATGCCGACTTTTTCAGTATTTTCTTTTAATAAGGCGTAAGCAATTTCAATATTAGTACGTTTTCTCATAAAAATCTCCTTTTTACATACTTTCGGGGGCACTAACACCGAGGAGTGATAATGCATCTTTTAATACTATTTGCGCTGCTTTTGATAAACCAAGTCGGGCTTTAGTAAGGGCGACGTTTGCTTCATCAAGAATGCGCACTTCAGTATAATAACTATGAACTAAGCTTGCAAGTTTTTGAATAAAGTTTGCAACCTTATACGGCTCTCTTGTAAAAGTTGCATCACTAACGACTGAAGGATAAGCAATAAGCTGCTTCATTAAATTTAGTTCTGCACTTTCTTTTAAAAGGGTGCCACTTATATCAAGAGGGTACTTTTCCCCTTTTAATAACACGGTACTTAAGCGAGCGTGAGCGTATTGGGCGTAGTAAACAGGGTTTGCACTACTTTGCTCTTGCGCTAAATCAAGATCAAAATCAAAATGGGTTGAGGCGGACTTCGCAATAAAGAAGTACCGCGCAGCGTCAACTCCGACTTCATTTGCGAGTTCTTCAAGCGTAATTGCATTGCCTGTTCTTTTACTCATTTTTAATTCTTGACCATCTTTAATAATGCGCACCATTTGAATGATTTGCACTTCTAAGGTGGCAGCGTCATAATTAAACATTTGTAGAGCACTTTTCATCCGGCCAATATAGCCGTGGTGATCGGCTCCTAAAATGTCAATTAATAAATCAGCGCCCCGATTCAATTTATCAAGGTGATACGCAATATCTGGCAAAAAGTAAGTATGTTCGCCGTTTGACTTAATGATTACACGGTCTTTATCATCGCTAAAGTCGCTTGTTTTCAAAAAGGTTGCGCCTTCTTCTTCATAGGCAAAAGGGGCAAGTTTAGTAAGTAAGTTACTAATCGCATCATTACCTTTCACTGCTGTTTCGTAAGTATAAACATCAAAATCGACGCGGAAGTTGTGTAAGTCTTCTTTAATGATGTCAAGAAAAATTTCACTTCCTCGGTCCATAAAGAACTTTAAACCTTCAACGCTTTCTTCAATATACTTATCGCCTACTTCAGCGACTAGCATTTTAGCAATCGCAATTAAGTCTTCGCTAAAGTAGCCTTCTTCTGGCATCTTTTTATTAATCCCTAGTTCATTTAAGTAACGAACATAGAGCGATTTACCTAAGTTATTAATTTGCACCCCGGCATCATTAACGTAAAATTCACGAATTACCTTAAAGCCGGACTTAGTGAAAAGTCGGGCTAAAGAATCACCAACGGCAGCTCCGCGAGCGTGGCCAAGGTGAAGTTTACCAGTTGGATTAGCGCTCACAAATTCAATGTTTACCGTTTTATGTTGGGCTTCACCATTACCGTAAGCACTCCCTAATTCAATGATCTCCGGTAAATATTTAGTTATAGTTTCCGGCTTTAAAAAGAAGTTAATAAAACCAGGTCCCGCAATTTCAACTTTTTCCATTGCTTCTTTATTTAACTCTTCGATTAATAAGGTGGCGACATCGCGCGGACTTTTCCGTAACGGTCTTGCAAGTTGCATTGCAATGTTTGTGGCGTAGTCACCATGCGCGCTATCTTTACTTGTTTCAATAACAATATTTTCTAAGGCTAGAGTTATCCCAAGTTTTGTCGCGGCTTCTTTTACTATCGTTTGCAAATATTTATCAATCATTACTATCCTCAACTTATAATTATACTTTAATAAAAGTATATATTAAAGAAAAATCTACTATTTTCTCACATTAAACTTAAAGAAGACGATGTCGCCATCTTGCATTAAGTATTCTTTCCCTTCACTGCGCATTTTCCCTGCTTCTTTAATCTTATTTTCATCACCGTACTTTAGAAAATCATCATAATGATAAACATCAGCGCGAATAAAACCACGTTCAAAGTCGCTATGAATAACACCGGCACATTGCGGGGCGGTCATTCCTTTTTTAAAAGTCCATGCTCTAACTTCTTCTTTACCAACTGTAAAATATGAAGAGAGCCCTAAAGCGTGATAGGCAACTTCGACAACTTTATTAAGTCCTGATTGGGGAATACCAAGTTCTTGGAAATATAGTTCTTGTTCATTACTCGAAAGCATGACAATTTCCGCTTCAATAGCCGCGCTTATCGCTACAATTTCAGCGTTTTCTTTTTGGGCGATTGCTAAAACCTTTTGATACTCTTCATTTTTTTCATAGGTTAAATATTCAGTGTCACTTATATTAGCAACGTAAATTACAGGCTTAAATGTTAAAAGACCGTAATTTTTACGAATGAAGTCTTGTTGAATGTTATTTAAATCTTTGACAAGACGCGCAGGAATTTCGTTTTCTAAAGCAGGAATTAATTTATCAATAATTTCCATTTCAAACATTGCTTCTTTATCTTTATTGACGCGGGCTTTTGTTTCAACGCGACCTTTTCTTTTGTAAAGGGTATCTAAATCTTTAAGTATTAATTCAAGATTTATAATAGCAATGTCTCGTACTGGATCAATCCCATCTTCAACGTGAATAATTTCACTATCCGGAAAACAACGGACGACTTGTAAAATAACATCACATTCCCGAATATGGGCAAGGAATTGATTGCCTAAGCCTTCGCCTTTATTTGCCCCGCGTACTAAACCAGCGATATCGTTAAATTCAACAGTCGCAAAAATGGTTCGTTCTGGACTAAGGGCATCTGCTAAAAGGATAACACGGGGATCTAAAACACGGACGATACCTTTATTTGGATTAATAGTCGCAAAAGGATAGTTTGCCGCTTCGACCTTACTTGCAGTAAGCGCATTAAAAAGTGTTGACTTGCCAACGTTTGGTAACCCTACTATTCCTACACTTAATGCCATAGACCCTCACTTCCCGCAGTATTATAGTACTTATATTACATATAAGCAATCAAAAATAACAATAAATAAGAAAAAGAGCCTTCCATTTCGGATAGGCTCTCTTTTACTCATTAAGCTAACTTATATTCTTTCAATGTTCGCAGCTCTTGGTCCGCGATCTGATTCTTCTAAAGTAAACTTGACTTCTTCACCTGGAGAGATGGTTTTGAAACCTTCCATAACAAGTGATGAGTAGTGGAAAAAGACAGCAGTACCGTCTTCAGCGGTAATAAAGCCGAAGCCTTTTTCCTTGTTGAACATTTTAATTGTGCCCTTCATCAGTATTCCTTCCATGACTATGTAGTCTATTTGTGTTTAACACATTACTAATTATAACAAGATAGTAAAGTTTCACAACATAAAACTATTATAATTATCGTAAATCTTGCAATATTGTAGCTAAAAATAAATTAAACCCTTTTTTGCAAAGTTTTTAAAACTGGTCATCTTTCATTTTTCTACAAATCTCGTTTCGAAAAATGTAATAAATCAACTTTTTGCATTCTTCTTTTAAAAAACCCGAGCAGTAAAATAAGCAGCGTAAAGGAAAAAAGGATAACAATCACATACGGTTTAGCACTAAAGAAATAGGTAAAGGAAGTATGCAAATAGCTTGATAAAGCATATTCGATAACAAAAGAAAAGACAAAAAGTTGCCCTAAAGATAAAAGAATTATCGCCCCAAGAAAGCGAATAATATAAGTTATAACAATATCGTGGATAGTTGATTTAGAATATCCGATAAGGTAGAGACTACTAAACTGTTCACTTGTTTCAAACACAACGAGATAAATAACCATAAATATAATAAAGCCGGCGAGTAAAAATGCTCCTGCGGCCGTGAAAAAGGTATACTTTTCAAGGTCATCTAAGGTTGAATCTACCATCGTTTTAAAACTTGTAAAAGGATAAGTAACATTGTATTGCTCTTCATCAATATTTTGGGGGTTACTTGAAACCGCGCCACTTAGACTATAGTTTAAAGGTGATACCCCAAATTGCTGCGTAAACAATAAATACGGCCATAGAGGGTGATGGTAAAGAGAAGTTTTTTCGTCATCATACACTTCGATAATCTTTAAACTTGTTGTTTCATAAGATTTAAGAAACTGATCACCGCTTTGTTTCATACCGGTGAGTGCACCAACATAGAGTTTTTCTCCAACCACATCATTCTTGTTAAAGAGTGTTTTCGCCAGTGCCTTTGATATACCAATTTCATCTATTTTATAGTTATAAGTCCCGCCAATAAATTGCATACCGCCTAGCCCATTATATTGAATTGCTAAATTAATAATTCCTTCAGCGTAAGATATTTCACTTTGCGTACTATCAACATCTTCTAAGTCACTATTAATAATTTCATCAAGTAATACATCATCGCCACTTAGAAAAAAGTTATTAGCAAAACCTAAAAGCATTAATTCTTCAATAAAGCTTAAGCCCCCATTAAAAGTATAGAGGGCCGCCTTTATATCAACCTTTAAGATGTCATTAAAAAAGGGTGGTTTTTCAAGGACAAATATGCGGTTAAGCAGTTTTGATTTATCAAAGATATAATTAAAATAGCCGCTTTTTGCACTAAAAAGAAGCAAATGGGAGTGATTTTTAATGTTCCAAATAATATCTTCCTTACTTTTCGTATAAAGGAAGTTAATCTTTTTAAGGGTCCAAGGATATTCTTCGACTTTAGTTAAACTTAGGGAACTAGGAAGCATCATTTTCTCTTCAAAAAGTATTGAAACGTGCGCTGGATCACCCACTATTACTTGCGCTTCATAACCTAAACGTACCGTCTTCAAAGTAAAACTTTGCTCATCAGAATAATTCCAGTAATTATTTACGACTTCAAGCGTTAATATAACTTGATGTTCTTCTAAATATTTACCAAGGTCTGTTGCGTCATTTCGAAAAGGAAGTCCTAAAATATTTTGTATTACCTTGAAATCGTCATAAGGCAGCACTAGTCCGATTTCGTCATCGCTTAATTCATTAATATAAGGATAAAGTTCATCATCAACTTCTTCTAAAAATAACGCTTCATTAAATAGCGCGGCGTGAAAAGAAGGTAGTTCAATCCGGTGTCTTCCATGTTGGAGAAATAGCTTATTTTGGGTTGGAAACATTTCATTAATGTTATTTGCGTAAAATGATCCAACTTTATAGTCTCCTTCTATCGTTGCTTTTATCGTTGCGGCATCACTACTTTTAATTGCTTTTATTTGGGGAGTGACTTTCGGTGTGATATAGGCACTTTCACCATCAAACTGACCTTTAAACGTATTTATTAGTTTGTAGTTTATGCTATTTATTAACATGAAAGATAGCCCAAGCCCCACAAGCCCAAGGTTTACACTAAAGCCGGTAATCGCATTGCGTAACCTTTTTGCCTTTAATAATCTTGTAGTAATAAAGTTGGTGTTTCTTTGAAACGCTACTTTTCTTTCGGTTAAAAGATTATCTGAAAGATGATAATTATTACCGCTTTCCGTCTTAATAATATGGCCATTATCCATAACAAAAATCTTATCACCGTAAGTTCTCGCTAATTCTTGATCATGCGTAACAACGATGATAATACTTTGGTTTGATTGTTCTTTAATTAACTCCATGACATTACGGGCATTAAGCGGATCAAGGGCTGCAGTTGGTTCATCAAATAAATATAGCGGACTTTTTTTAATTAAAGTTCGCGCCAAAGAACCCCTTGTTTTCTCCCCTCCTGATAAAGTTTTAATCTTTTGATTTAAAATCGGGTGAACATTGAGTCTTCTTGCAATTTGCTCAACCTTGTAACGAGTGCTCTTCATTGTTTCTTTAGTATTTACACCGGTTAGACTAATGTTTTCGGCTAAAGTTAAGTCCTCGATGAAGATGTTATGCTGAAAAAAGACACTTATATGACTAGCGCGGAATTTAGTAATGTTGCGTTCTTTCATCTTTTGATAATCACGCTTAAAGACACGCACATCCCCTTTATAGTTTGTGTTCAACCCGGCAAGGACATTTAAAAAAGTTGTTTTACCGCATCCTGAAGGACCAAGTAGAACATAGAGGCCGGGACGATTTATTTTTAGTTCACTGATATTTAATATCGTGCGTCCATTAATTTCTAATACAAGATTTTCGACCTTAAGCATCAATTAATAAATACAAAAGCGGGCGTCTAGTATTGAACAAAAAGAGACTTATAATTAGTGTAATTAATATTAGTAGATTAATAAGAATCAATAATATAATCGTTTTAACGTTTATATATATCGTTATCGCTACATTTAAATAGATATAGAGAAAGTAAGACACTACCGGCATCATTAAGGGAAGAATGAAAAGAGACAACAATCCAATCATAAAATTAAATAAATTTAAGGCTAAGAAAAGTAATAATAAATCACTTTTTGAGCCACCAATTATTTGTAATAACGCTAATTGCTTTTGGAGCGCAAGAAGCGACGTATGCGCAACAATAATATGCATGATTAAACTTGCAATAATGATAAAGATGAAAAACACCATTACTAATATGTTTAAATAATCATATAAAGCTTTAAAACTATTAACCTTGTTATTAGCGTCACTTGATAATTCAACCCCTTGCTCTTTAGTGTTCCCTGCATTTAAAAGCGATGATACATGTTCTTTTTGCGTAACAGAATCAAAATGGAGGCGATACTTATAGTTAGTAAGGGCATGGTCTTCACTCAGATTCAATAAATAATTATTAATTGACAAGCCTTCTTTCACAGGTAAAGCTCCAATAGTTTTATCAATATATTCCTGCGGTATAAAAATTTTGGGGCTTGCAAAATATTTAGGTTCTTTAAAAATAAAATCAATTGGTAATTCGTCCTCAATTACAAAAGTTATATCTTCTTCTTCATAAGTAATATCAAAAGTAAGATTAAGCGATAATAAAAACTCATTATCTTCTATCGTTATATCGTTTTTTATTAGATCTAAATAAGTATTATTTATCCCAAAGCCACTCTTAATATTATCGACCACGATAAATAAAGGTCTTGGTAATTCTTTTTCATAAAGCTTTAAAGTGCTTAGCGATAATATTTCTTTATAGTCGGGTCTTATTTTAAAACGTCCGCTATGTTCCATTAAGTTGTGTAAATAATTAATATCGGGTCTTTTGTATTTTTTAATGGCAATTAATTCATTATTACTGCTTATACGTTCATAAGATTGAACATCAACACTTAAATGTTCAAAATAGCTCGTGCTTAAACTTGGAATAATTAAACTCTCACTTTGTAAAAAGACAATAAAAAAACCTAACACTAAATTAGTAATCAGCATAAAAGATACCATTAACATATTCTTCACTAGGTTTCTTTGATACAACACTTTAAAAAGCCGAAAAAGCACTTTAGTTTTCATAAAGGTTCCCGTCATTCATCGTAAGAAAAATAGTATTATCAAAATTAAAAAATTGCCGCTCATGAGTAGTGACTATTACAATCTTTTCTTTCGAAATCTCGTGTAATATAGTGGTGACAATTTGACTATTATCTTGGTCAAGATGAGCGGTCGGTTCATCAATTAAAATGATCGGTTTTTCAAGTAATAAGCCGCGCAATAAATTAGCCCGAGCTTTCTCGCCTCCACTGCATAAAGATGCTTTTTGCTTTAAAATAGTATCTATTTGCAATGTTTTACTATATTTCTCAATTGTTTTTCTACTTACCTTTTTAGAAAAAAGATAATTGATATTGATGTTATCTAACAATGTTAAATCACCATAAAAATAAGGTTGCTGCATAATTAGTCCAACATCATTTTGTCGCAACTTTTTCCGTTTATAACTTAAAGTCCCTTTACTAATTGGTAATAGGTTTGCGAGTATATGTAAAAGTGTAGATTTGCCACTTCCAGAATGACCAAGAAGGACATATAACTTCCCAGGTGAAAAAGTGTAGCTTATATTTTTTAATACAATCTTTTCACCAAAGTATTTAGAAATTTTTGCTAAATGTAAAATAGGAACCTCCTACTTTACAAATAAAACATTATTTCGAAAAAATTATCGCTTCGTGGCTACTAATGAACTTTTTAAACTTTTGATTAAACTTAATTCTGCTAATCATGACAATATTACCGCAGCCTAAACATTGGAGTTTTAAATCAGCACCAAGCATCACTACTTGAAAGCGATGTGATCTATTAACGCAAGGGTGCGGCTTTTTCATTTCAATTTCATCAAATAAATTAACTTTAATTAATTCCATTACCGTACCTCCTTCATTCGTACGGCAGCGGGTACTTTAGGTAAACCGGGCATCGTCAGTACTTTACCCGTTAAAGCTACGATAAAACGGGCGCCAGCGCTTATTCTAAATTCACGAATTGTAATATTAAAGTCGCGAGGAGCATTTTTAAGTTCGGGATTATCGCTAAAAGAGTATTGGGTTTTAGCCATACATATTGGTAAGTGCTCTAATCCTAATTTTTTTATCTCTTCTAATTGCGCTAACGCCTCTTTACTATACTTTACGCCGCTAGCGCGATAAATCTTCGTCGCAATTTTTCGAATCTTTTGTTTTATTGGTAAGTCAAGCGGATAAGTATTCCTAAATTTTGTGTCATGAGCCAATAATTCTTTTACCTTGTTAGCAAAATGAATCGCACCACTGCTACCTTCACTAACAGCGGTCACGAATGAATACTCATAGCGTCTTTTTTCCATCTCTGCTTTAAAAAGATTTAGCTCTTCTTCATAGTCATCATCAAAAACATTTAATGCGACTAAAACATTGATTCCAAATAGGCGCATGTTTTCATAATGTTGGTCTAAATTAGCAATCCCTTCTTTTAAGGCGTCTAAATCTTTTTCTTTAATGGCTTCTTCTTTAATACCGCCATGAAGTTTCAAAGCTTTTATTGTAGCGACAATAACACTAAGATGCGGTCTAATATTGGCGGACCGACATTTTATATTACAAAACTTCTCCGCTCCTAAATCACTAGCAAAGCCCGCTTCCGTCACAACAATTGGCGCCTTACTAAGCGCATATTTCGTGGCGATAACTGAATTACAGCCATGTGCGATATTTGCAAAAGGACCACCATGAACTAAAGCGGGGTTACCTTCTAATGTTTGAACGAGGTTTGGTAATAAGGCGTATTCCATTAAGCGGTAAATTGCTTCTTCAATTTCAAGGGCACCAAGTCTAATTGCTTCCCCTTCATAATTAAAGCCGATAATAATATCTTTAATTCGTTCCATAAAATCTTGTGGGTCTTTACTTAGACACATGATCGCCATCAATTCACTAGCGACGGTTATTTGAAATTCATCCATGCGGGGATTACCGTCTTTCTCCCCAAGATTTATTTTAATTTTCCGGAGGCTTCGATCATTAACATCTAACGCTCTTTTCCATGTAATGCGTTTCGGGTCTAAGTTTAATTCGTTGCCCTGAAAGATATGATTATCAATAACGGCAGCAATTAAGTTAATACTTGAAGTTAAAGCGTGAAGGTCACCTGTAAAATGAAGGTTAATATCGTCACTTGGATAAAGTTTAGCCTTACCGCCTCCCGTAGCACCACCCTTTATGCCAAATACTGGACCAAGCGAGGGTTCTCTTAAACAAAGTAAACTTTTGGTCCCTGTTTTCCATAAGCCGTCATGGAGGGCAATCGCCATTGTAGTTTTTCCTTCACCAGCAGAAGTTGGCGTAATCGCCGTCATAAGGACAAGTTTCCCATCTTGATTTTCTAAATCAAAAGGATGAATAATCTTTGCTTTATTATTACCGTATAATATTAAATCTTCTTCTTTTAAGCCAATAGTGCTAGCAACTTCTTTAATGTTTTTTGTCATGCTTAAACCCCTCGTATCTTCCTATTAAAAATTTAAAAGCTTCTTCTTTATTATCAAACCATGTTGATTTAAATTGATGGCGGAAAAAGGTGCGTTGTTTCTTCGCTAGTTGGCGTGTGCGAAGACTTATTAAATCAATTAGAAATTCATCACTTTCGTTTTTATTAGCGATGATTTCTTTGTATCCTATTGCTTTTAAACCTTGTGCATTTTCCGGGTATTTTTCGCTTAAACCTTGCACTTCCGCCCTTAAACCATCTTTTAACATCTTTCGGGTGCGGCTTCTAATTCTACTTTCAAGAAGTAGAGGATCACCATCAAGCGTCACCATAACATAAGGGTAAAGCGGCGTTTTGGCTTTTTCCCTTTCCGCTTGTTTATCAACTTCACCGCGCTTTTTTAAGATTGCTAACGCTCTTAGCACTCTTCTGCGGTTATTATGGTGAACAGCAGTCGCAGCGCTCTTACTGAGAACAAATAATTTTTGATGTAAGGAAAGATTACTAATCCTTGAATCATCAATAACTGGTTCTGGGTCTTCGGGTTCTAAAGTATAATCATGTAAGGCTGCTCTTATATATAAGCCACTTCCCCCTACAAAAATAAGCGGGGTATTAGTGTTTTCATATTTTTTTATAATCGCCCGCGCATCTTGCTGATAATTATATATTGAATACTTTTCATCTAAATTAACAATATTAAAAAGATAGGTCGGGACACTATTTAATTCCTCAAGCGTTGGTTTAGCGGTCCCAATATTCATCTCTTTATAAATTGCATAAGCATCAGCATTAATAATAACGCCGTTAATTGCTTTTGCTAATTTAAACGCTAAATCGCTTTTCCCACTTGCAGTTACGCCACCTATTACGATAATCATGTGCCCGTCCGTTTAAACATTTTTTCTAATTCGTATTTATTAAACTTAATAATGGTTGGTCGACCATGGGGACAACTATAAGGATTTTCACACGCTAAAAGTTCACTTATTAAGTGGCTCATTTCATAAATTGTTAAGCGGTGTCGCGCCTTAATTGATGCTTTACATGCCATAGTGGCAATCGCATTAGTCCGTAAAAGTTGCGGATTCAACCGTTTATTATTTAATACTTGCTCAATAATATCTTGAATGTATATTTTTTCGTCATACGCCTCATTATAATGAGGTACGGCGGTCACGCGAATTGTATTGGGGCCAAAATGTTCAACTTCAACACCAACTTCTTTTAAGATAGTAATAACCTCCGGCGTAAAATAAGCCATTTCACTATGAGAAAACGTAAATAGTTCTGGGACAAGTAATGGTCGAGTGTTTAACGTTTTATTTAAAACATTTTGAAACTTTTCATAGTTAATGCGTTCATGGGCAGCGTGTTGATCAATTAACCAAAAGCCCCCATCTTCAATCTCACAAATAATGTAAGTATTATGAATAGCGGCAAGCGGCGTGATGCCTTTTAGTAATTCACTTTGGGGGGTTAGCGCTTCTTTTAATTCTAACTCTTCACTTAGCGGTTCACTTATTGGTAACTGCTCATTAAATAGTTCACTGCGCGGCAAATCAAGCATAATTTGTTCAAAATGCTCTTCTTCTTGCTCTTCTTTAGGGCGCGTTGTTTCTTTAATATATGTATCTTGCGGTATAAATTCTTCTCGTCTTAAGGCGAGTGGAATATTTTTCATCAGCGCTTCTTTTAAGCTTCCTTCTTTCGAAAAACGGACTTCTTTTTTCGTAGGATGGACATTAACATCTACTAATTCAGGTTCAATTTGAAAGTTTAAAATAACAAATGGGTACCGAGTGGGCGCAATAAAGCCGTGATAGGCTTCAATAATCGCCGCTTGCACTTTCGGCATATAAACATTACGGCCATTAAGATTAGTAATAATGCCATAACGATTTGCCCGCACTAAATTAGTGTTTCCTAAATAGCCACTTACTTTAAAGTCTGATGTGGCAAAAGAAATTGGTAATAAGTTTTTAACATGATTTAAACCATAAATATTCATGATTGTTTCTTTTAAATCATTACGGCCACTCGTTTTAAAGCGTAATTTATCATCAAACGATAAACTAAAACTCACATCAGGATGGGCGAGGGCAATCTTTGTTAAAACATCAATCGTTACTGCGTTTTCCGTATAATCGAGTTTTAAATACTTAAGACGTGCTGGGGTATTATAAAATAGATCTTCAACCGTTATCTTAGTGCCGACACTTGTTGGACTGGCACTCATTTTGAATTCACCTTCAATAAGTGTTGCGCTCGTCCCGCTTCCCCCTTTAATAGCAGTGTCGACAGTTACTTTCGAAATTGAAGCAATACTTGGTAAAGCTTCGCCGCGAAAACCAAGCGTCTTAATGCGAAATAAATCAAAAGCACTATGTATTTTACTCGTCGCATGCCGTTCAAAGGCTAAGGAAAGTTGATCTTTGGGGATACCGCTGCCGTTATCTTGAACAATAATCTTTTTACGGCCAGCTTCATACATAAAAACATCGATTTTTGTCGCTCCGGCATCTAAAGAATTCTCGACTAACTCTTTAACAACTGAAGCCGGTCTTTCAATAACTTCTCCCGCTGCTATTTGGTTAGCAAGTTCATGATCAAGTAATGTAATGCGGGCCATTATTTAAAACCCTCATCTTTAATTTTCTTTAATAAAATTAACGCTTCAAGCGGTGTCATCTCTTCAATTTTTAAGTTTTCTAGTTGTTGATACCAAAGTGGTTTTAAAGGCACATATTCTTCGTGAACTTGCGGACCATCTTTTACTTCACTACTAAAGGTATGTAAATGATTTTGGGCATTAGTAAGTATTTCGAGTGGTAAACCGGCAAGACGCGCCACATTAATACCGTAACTCTTATTCATTGGTCCTTCTTTTATTTTATAAAGGAACGTAACGTTGCTTTCAATTTCTTTTACTTCAACATGGATGTTTTTAATGTTGGAATAATGCTCTTCAATCGAAGTTATTTCATGATAATGCGTACTAAATAACGTTTTAACTTTTAAAACTTTCGCGATATATTCAAGCATGGCGTAAGCAAGAGCCATTCCGTCATACGTTGAAGTACCTCGGCCAATTTCATCAAAGAGTAAAAGTGAATTACTTGTCGCTTTTCGTAAAGCATAATTTGCTTCAATCATTTCAACCATAAAAGTAGATTGGCCACTTATTAAATCGTCACTTGCGCCAATCCGGGTAAATATTTGATCAAAGAGCATAAGCGATGCATAATCCGCTGGGACAAAACTTCCAATTTGCGCCATGACGACGATAAGGGCTAATTGACGCATTAAAGTCGATTTTCCACCCATGTTTGGTCCTGTAATAATTAAAACATCAGTCTCTTCGTCAAGAACGATATCATTGGCCACAAAAGCATGGTCTTTTAAAAGTTTACTTAATACGGGATGGCGCGCGTTTTTAATTTCAATAACACGCTCACTATTAAACTCGGGACGCACAAAGGAATTGTTTACGGCGACTTCGGCTAAGGCTAGATAAACATCAATTTCACTAACCGCGTCCGCCGTCTTTTGTAAAGTGCGCGTTGCTTTTTGAAGTTCACTTAATAAGCTATTAAAAAGTTCTCTCTCCATTTGTTGCCGTTTTTCTTCAGCGCTTAATATTAAGGTTTCTTGCGCTTTAAGCGCTTCATTAATAAACCGTTCTCCGTTTTTTGTTGTTTGCTTTCGGACATAGCCAAATTCATCTTTCACTAAATCAAGATTACTATTGCTTACCTCGATAAAGTAGCCAAAGACACGGTTATATCCGACACGTAAGTTTTTAATACCCGTACGTTCTTTTTCTTTTTCTTCAAATGTATTAATCCATTTTTTGCCGCCGTGAGATAAATCAATTAATTCATCAAGCGGTTCGTAATATCCATACTTAAAGATATCGCCGCCACTAATTTGCAGGGGTGCCTCTTCACTAATGGCGCGTTCAATAAGGTTAATAATATTTTTATTACTTGCTAGTTCGTCATAAAGTTCACTTATTTCTGGTTCACGAATTTTCCCAAGAATACGGCGCGCCGCTTCTAAGGAAATAAGAGAAGATTTAAGTCGTAATAAATCCCGAGGATTGGCGCTTCCAAAGGCAATGCGAGCGACAATTCTTTCTAAGTCATAAACACTTTTAAAGTGATCTTTTATTTCAGCCCGTGAAATATAATTAACGATAAAAGTATTAACAATATTTTGTCTTCTAACAATTTCTTCAATATCACGCGATGGTCGGACAATAAAATCTTTAAGCTTGCGCCGTCCCATAGCGGTTGTTGTTTCATCAAGCAACCAGAAAAGAGATCCGTATTTTGTGTCACTTCTTACCGTTCTTGTTAGTTCAAGATTAAGACGCGAAAAAGCATCAATTTGTAAAAATTGTGCAGTTTTTGCAACCTTAATAGGTTTAAAATACGATAAGTTCCGTTTTTTTGTTTTTGTTAGATAACTGACAAGACGTTCGGCGACTTCTTTTTCACCTTTATCTTTAACATCAATGAAAAGGTCATTATATAGTTCCGGGATAAGGATATTATCTTCAAAGGAAATAACAATGTTGAGATTTGTTTTAATCGTTCCTAAAAGCTTATCACTAAAGCGCGGACTTACGACGATTTCCCGGGCGTTAAGGCCACTTAAATAGTTCACTAAGGTCGTGTCTTCGCGTGGCAAGGATGAAACAAATATATCACCGGTTGAAACGTCAGCGTAACTTACTTTAAAGCCTTCAAGTAAGGCATCAACCGCGACGATAAAGTTATGTTCACTATCTTCAAAATCGACAATCGAACCAGGCGTTACAATTTGCACGATTTCCCGTTTAACAATCCCTTTTGCGCTACTTGGGTCTTCTACCTGTTCAACAATTCCCACTTTATGACCAGCGTCAATAAGCTTTGCAAGATATGGGGCATATGCGTGATGAGGGATGCCGCACATGGGGATTTTACGATTATTACCTGCGGCTTTTTTCGTTAAAACAACTTGTAATTCTTTACTAACGATTTCTGCATCTTCAAAAAAGAATTCATAAAAGTCACCAAGCCGATACATAATTAAAATGCCCGGGTTTTCCCGTTTAATGCTTAAATATTGTTCAATCATCGGCGTATAAACTATTTTTTTATCTTTTTCCATAAAGATATTTTACCATATTATGGTAAGCGGCTTATTCAATTATTGTTTTGATTGTCAAAAGCATATCATTTACATCGTTTAAAAGTGCATTATAATTTAAAACATAAGGATGCTCATCATAAGCTTTTTTTAGCGTTTCATATTCTTTTTTATATACATTATGTAATGCTTTGTCCATTACATTTTGTGTCATTTTCTGTTGTAAATCACGTAACTTCGCTTCGGTGTTTATTAAGTATTCATCACTATTTACTAAGTTACGCGCCTTTTCAAATTCAATAAAGGTGGGATCTTCTTGGAGGGCACTTAATAAGTTTTCAAGTGCCTTATCAATTTCCCGCACTAATAAGTTCTCCTTTTAAAGCAAATGTTCGCGCTTCAATAATCTTTACTTTTACAATCGTGCCAATTAAAGAACGGGGTCCTTTAAAGTGAACTACTTTATCGCTTTCGGTATAACCGCTTAATACGGTGCGATCTTTCTTACTTGCACCATCAACTAAAATATATAATTCTTGATCCAAATATTTTTTAGCGTCATCCGCGGTTTGTTTGTCGACTAACTTTTTAAGCCGATTAAAGCGTTCACTTTTTACTTCGTCACTTATATTATCAACCATCCGGGCCGCAGGGGTGCCGCTACGAGGTGAATAAATAAAAGTAAAAGCACTCGCGTAATTTACTTTATCCACAACTTCTAAAGTTTTTAAAAATTGTTCTTCGGTTTCATTGGGAAAACCAACAATTATATCGGTGGTAAGGGCGATATTAGGCATTTTCGCTCTTAGTTTATCGACAAGCGTTAAATAATCATTTACCGTATAACGCCGTCCCATGAGCCGTAATATTTCATCACTTCCACTTTGTAATGGGAGATGTATCTTCTTCATGATATTAGGGTATTTTGCAATCACTTCAATCATCTCATCATCAAAGTTCCATGGGTGTGATGTAATAAAGCGTAAGCGCGGAATACCAAGTTTTGCAACTTCTTCTAAAATATAACTAAAAGTTGTCCCGTCTTTTAAATCAAGGCCGTAGGCATTAACGTTTTGACCGACTAACGTAATTTCTTGATAACCGGAATTAACAAGAATCTTACATTCATTTAATATGTCACTTGGTTTGCGTGATCTTTCTTTGCCACGCGTATAAGGGACAATGCAATAGGTGCAAAACTTATCACAACCAAAGGTAATGTTCACAAATGCTTTGTGAGCAGCAATCCGACTAACTGGCACTTCTTCGTAAATCGTAATATCATCACTTGTAATATCAAACACTTTCTTTTTATGTTCAATGTTCATCGCTAAAAGACCGAGTAATTTATGGATGGAGTTTGTACCCATAAAAATATCAACTTGCGGATAAGATTTTTGTAATTTTTCAAGTGCGCTTTCTTGTTGAACCATACATCCAGAAATAATGATAATCAAATCTTTATTTGCTCTTTTAAGCGCCTTTAAATTACCAACTTGGCCAAAAAGCTTATGTTCAGCGTTTTCCCGAATGGCGCACGTATTTAAAATAATAAGACTTGCTTCACTTAATTCTTCCGTCCGTTCCATGCCGGCGACACTTAAAAGTCCGGCCATTGATTCTTCATCGCGAATATTTGCCTGACAACCAAAGGTCCGAATAAGGAAACGTTTCCCTTTTAGTTTTTCACTAACGCTTGTGGGAATATCTAATGTAAATGCTTCATAATCAATAACCCGCGGGCGTCGATTACGAGCTTTCAACATTGACGGTAAGTTTTTAACAATCTTATTGCTCATCTTTTCTCCATAATTTATAAATTGGTGTTATTTTTTCGGTTTTAAATGTTTCTTCGTTAATTTCTAAGATCACCGCACTAAATTGGTAATGGGGATCTTCATCTTCATAATTAAAGCGTACTTTATTATCAAACCACACTTTTTGAATAACTGAATTTCGTTCGGCACCAATGACACCATTATAAGACCCCGTCATACCGACATCACTAATATAAGCCGTGCCTTTTAAAAGTAAACGGGCGTCACGGGTTTGGACATGGGTATGGGTACCAAGAAGGGCACTTATCGTCCCGTCAAACTCCCACGCAATCGTCATTTTTTCCGCAGTAGCTTCTGCGTGATAATCAACGATATGAATCATCGGCTCGCTTTCGGCGTTAACAAGTTTAAGGGCGAGTAAAGGACTTGTAATAATTTCCTTCATAAACGCTTGCCCTAAAATATTAGTAACTCGTACTTTAACACCTTTTTTTGTTTCGACTACAACAGAGCCATTTCCCGGGTAATTAGCGATTAAATTTAAGGGACGAGCGATGTTACTATAATCTTCAATATAATTTCGTAATTCTTCACGGTCATCAAAATGATTACCAAGGGTGAATACATCAACCCCAAGCGCTGATAATTCTAAGTAATGTTTTTTATTAAGTCCGCGCCCATGCGTGACGTTTTCCCCATTTGCGATGACTAAATCAAAGTTATGTTCAGCTTGGAGCAAAGGCAGAAAATGGGCGAGGGTTGCTCGCCCGGCTTTTCCGACTATATCACCAATAAAAAGTATTTTAACCATTATTTTGCTACATCACTTGCCCGGTATTCACGAATAACAGACACTTTAATTTGTCCAGGATACGTCATTTCATTTTCAATTCGTTCCCGAATATCACGGACTAATTTATTCACCATGACGTCATCAATTTTATCAGGGTAAACCATAACCCGAACTTCACGTCCACTTTGCATCGCGTAACTTGTTTGTACGCCGTCATAAGACTTACAAATAGCTTCTAATTGTTCAAGCCGTTTAATATAGTTTTCTAAAGTTTCAGTTCTTGCGCCCGGTCTTGCCGCACTTAAAGTATCAGCAGCAATTACTAATTGACTGAAAATAAAGCGCGATTCTTTATCACCATGATGGCTTTCAATGCCGTCGATAACGTAATCTGGCTCGTTATATTTTTTGGCAAGTCGCGCCCCAACTTCAACGTGACTTCCTTCAAGTTCAAAGTCAGCGGACTTTCCAATATCGTGGAATAATCCGGCTCTTTTCGCCCGTGTTACATCAAGGCCAAGTTCAGCGGCCATAATGCCACAAAGGTGGGCAACTTCAATACTATGTTTAAGTGCACTTTGCCCGTAAGATGTCCGATATTTCAAGCGACCAATAAATGGAATCATATCGCGGTGGACATTGGGGATGCCAAGTTCTGCTAAGGCATCTTTACCAGCTTTTATGATAATTTCATCAAGTTCTTCTTTCGCTTTCGCGACAACTTCTTCAATCCGACTCGGTTGAATGCGACCGTCTTTAACTAAAATTTCAATCGTTCGGCGAGCGGTTTCTCTTCTTATAGGATCAAAACACGAAACGGTAATTACTTCTGGGGTGTCATCAATTAATATATCAACACCAAGTAACTGTTCTAAGGAACGAATATTCCGGCCTTCCCGGCCAATAATGCGTCCTTTCATTTCGTCATTTGGTAAAGAGACAGCACTGACAGTTCGTTCCGTTGTAACTTCTTGACTGTAACGGGCTATCGCATTTGCTAAGATATCACGCGCCTTTTCATTGACGTGCGCATCAGCTTCGTCTTCCCGTTGCTTAATGTATAACGCAATTTCTTTTTCAAGTTTAGCGTCGACCCGGTGATAGAGTTCATCACGAGCTTCACTAACACTCATCTGCGCTACTTTTTCAAGTTCACCAATAATTGAATCAATCTTAATTTGTAATTCTTTACGGGTTTCTTCAACATCTTTTAATTTGACACTTAAGTTTTCATGTCGAGCATCAAGCG
>CAYTKX010000003.1:0-29134 GCA_964438495.1 uncultured Staphylococcaceae bacterium | reverse complement strand
ATGTTATCACTAACAAGGAAACCATCAATTGACACCATTGCATTATCAATGATACCGTTATTATTTTTATCTTGAAACGGAATTGAAGCATCGCGACACGTTCCAATGTTTGTTGGGCCGTAAGCTTTAATATTTATATCTTTAAAGTCATAAGCATAAGTTTCAAGTTCACCACTTATTAAATTAGCGACTTCCGTGCCGTCTTGACTTTCATTTAAACGGAAATAATTAAACCAGTCCGTCTTTAAGATTTCTGTTTCTTGAAGATCAAAGATGTTTGCTTTATATTCTGTGTTGAATAATGGATTATCAATGACTAAATCATGATTAAAGTCCCCGCCGACGACGACATAGTTATTATCGCCATCAATGTCACGCGCTTCTTTAATCGCTTCTTTAAGCTGGGCTAATTGTACTTTCCGCACGACCCCATTTTCGTCATAGGCTGACATGTGAACATTAAAAATATATAGTTTTTGCACAGTATTAGCGATTTTTATTTCACTTATCGTAAATGCACGGTCAAGATCAAAGAACTTACCAAAGAAAGAATCAGTAATTTTAAACTCTTTCCGGGTCGCATTGGAAACTTCATATTTTGAATACGTTGTAATGCCAGAATTCGACTTCCCAATCGGTTCATGTAAGGGATAAGCAAGATAGGCACTATGGTAGTTAACACCAAAGATTGACGCGTAATTTGCGTGCTTTTGGTTACCAATTTCGACTTGATTCACTTTATAAGAACGGGTTGATGATGTATCTACTTCTTGATAGAGCATAAAGTCAAGATTGCCAAGTTTATTAATGGTGTCATAGGCACCGTTTGTGTTTGCTAAGACATGCTTTTTGCTAAAGCCACGCGCTTTCTTGCCTGCAGTTTTAACTTGCTTTTGTGACGCGGTGTATTCTTCTTTGAAGCGACTTTCATCCATAAAGAAACTATAATCACGTTCATACGCTCCAAAGCCGATGTTATACGTTGTAATGCTAAATTCTTTAACTCCAATATCACTTTGCGCAATAGCGACATTTTGATTGTTGTTGATTGTTAAGTCTTTATCACCAATCCGGTAGTAACTAAACGTTACATAACCTACATATCCTAAAAGGACAAGGACAATTAAGCCTAATGTCGCGCCCACGCTAATAAGGGCGATAACCCACGGTTTACGTTTACGTTTTTCTTTCATTATATTGCCCAAGTTCCATCCTTAAAGATTGTTACTTCACGGCCGTCTCCTGTTGTCCCGACAATATGCATATCATCAGTGCCAATCATAAAGTCAACGTGAATCATTGAACTATTAACGCCCATTTCTCGTAGTTCTTCTAAGGTGTAATTTTCATAATTACGAATTGTATTACTATATCCCATACCAAGCGCAATGTGGCATGAAGCATTTTCATCAAAGAGTGTGCTATAAAATAATATACCCATTTGGTTAATTGGTGATTCCTTTGGTACAAGGGCAACTTCACCCATATAACGAGCGTTTTCATCCATATCTAACATTTGTTTTAATAATGGTTCATTTTGTTTTGCTCCAAAATCAACAACTTTCCCATCTTTAAATTCAAACCAAAAGCCATCAATGACTTCGCCTTGATAACTAAGTGGCATTGTCGCAAACACTTTTCCATCGGCTTCACCTTTCCGTGGTGTCGTAAAGCATTCTTCAGTTGGCATATTTGGATTAAAGGGGATTCCGCTACCTAAAGCTTTCTCGCCCCCTGCTAAAAACTTTGCTTCGGGAATAAGTCCAACTTTTAAATCAGTGCCGTTTTTGCTTGTGTAATGAAGCGATACTAAACGTAAATCATTAAGCTTAGCGGCTTTTTCATGTAAGTTAAGATTATGCTTTTTCCAATTTTCAATGGGATCACCATAGCCATGGGCCGCTTTTAAGATTGCATCCCAAAGTTTTTCTTTGGCTTTCTTTGGACTAAGTTCGGGGAATAACTTTTTCGCCCACTTTGTGCCCGCAGCACCGACAATCGTCCATTGATAACGATTTTCCATTTGATCACGGAATGGCTTTAAAATCTTATATAAGTTTTGTCCAGCTTCGGCGCGCTTTTTTTGGTCAATTCCTTTTTCGCCATCTGGATCTGCTGATTCAACAAAGATACGTACTGGTAATTTATCGACATAATATTGGAATTTTTCTATTTCCCATTTTTCCATCGTAGAAAGTGATTTCACACTGCGATACTTATAATGTAATTTATTTAAGTCGTCATCAAGCCAATCAATGGTGACGCGGTTTGCTTTGGCGCGATATGCTTCTTCTACTAACATTAAGACAAAGTCTTTTTGTTCAAGCTCGGCCATAATAATGACATCTTGTCCTTTTTGGACGTTCGCTCCTGTTTTAATAACAAGTTTAGCGTATTTTTTTAAAACACTTTTTTTCATATATTTACTCTCTTTCTTTAATAATGAATTCTTTAAAATGCGGTAAGGTTAAACACCAATCGCAAAACGTATGCCACTCTTTTAATTTATGGTGCCGCCGTTGGAAATACATCGTCTTTAATTGTTGATAGTTTGTGGTCATTGTTGCCGTTAGGCAAAAGCCACTTGGTAACGTTGCAATAATTTTACGCCATGCCTTTACTTTTTCTTCTTTTTTGGCATCAGGTATTTCATTATATTCTTTAACGAGTTCTTCAAGAATTGGATATACCCGGGCATCAGTATCTATTACACATCGTTCTTCTAACTTAAACTTTAAAAGACTATGCATTGTTGACTGACTACTTATAAAATCAAACCAGTGATAGCGTTGCGCTTCTTTCCACCAAAAGAAAGGGGCTGTTATATCAACGTGGACTAAAATACCTTTTAAGTAATTATCATGTCCTTCACCGTTTTTAGTTGTACCTAGCAATTTAGCGCGTTTAATGTCTTTTTCATCCATGGCCCCAAGTTCAATTTCGGTGCGCATTGGATTACCACTTGCTTTAACCGCTCTTTCTAATCCATAAACAAACGTGTTTTCAATTTTAAATTCCATTTTTATATGCCTCCCATACGTTTTCTAATAATGTTAATCTTGTTAATAATCCGACTCCACCAGGAACCGGGGTTTGTAGTTTAACGTCAAGTCCGGGCAAAGTATCGCCACTTAACGTTCCATCATTATTGCGATTGATGCCAACATCAACTACTAGAGCACTCTTTTTTAAATGCGGATAATCTAAGAAATGCTTAATACCGACCGCTACAACAATAATATCAGCATTTTGTAAATAGTATTCACGGTCTTCTTTTAAGGTTTTAGAATGCAATATTGTGACATTAGCGTCTTCTTTTAAAAATAAAAGCGCCGCTGGTTTACCAACAATATTACTGCGTCCTAAAATAACTACATTTTTACTTTTTAGTTCATAGCCTTCACTTTTTAAATAATTAACGATGCCAAGTGGGGTACATGCCTTAAACTTTGAAAGGGGATGAAACCCGTCAACATCTTTAGCGGGACTGATTGCCATTTTAACTTTGTCTTCACTAATGTGACGCGGTAACGGTAGTTGGACAATAATCCCGTGAATTACCGGATCACTATTTAATTTTTCGATTAATGAAAGCACATGTTCTTCACTTGTCTTTTCATCAAGTTTTACTAGTGTTGCCCTAATACCGACTTCTTCGGCATCTTTTATTTTTCCCCCAATATATTTATTGCTAGCGAAATCATCATTAACTTGAATAATGATAAGGTTTGGAGTGGCACCACTTTTACTAATTTCTTGTTTTAAAATGTCTTTTTGTTTTAAAACATATGTTTTAATATCCATAATTTTCCTCTAACTAAAATAAATTATAACATGGTGGTTTTTGAAAAGGCGGATGAAGTATAAAAAAAGACCCTTGCGGGTCAATTTTCGTTTTTATCAATTTATTAACCTAAGGCATTTACTAAGAGAGCCAGTAAGAAGAAAACAATCGCTAAGCCAAAAGTAATGTAGGAAATAACTTTTTCACTACCCCGTTCTTTCGTCTTAACAAAAATATTAAGGCCGCCCCCGGTAATAGCACCGGATGCCCCTTCACTTTTTCCACCTTGCATTAAAGAAATAATTATTAAT
The DNA here is from genome assembly GCA_964438495.1 of uncultured Staphylococcaceae bacterium. Lineage (GTDB taxonomy): Bacteria > Bacillota_I > Bacilli_A > RFN20 > CAG-826 > UBA1361. The sequence continues at coordinate 25,039 of CAYTKX010000003.1, read as the reverse complement.
AGCACTGACACGATAATGAAGATAATATCTAATGTACCCATAAATGTCCTCCGATTCTTTATTAATATACACTATTTGTATTTTTTTTCAAGAAAACAATGTGTAAATATTGAATATTTACTTATTTTTTTACGTTTCCTTCAAGTTCAAAGAGAATTTCTCGATATTCAATCGCTTTTTCAAAGTCGAACGCTTTCGCCGCAGCGTTCATTTTTGCGCGTATTTCGCGAATGTGTTTTTCAAGTTGTCGTTTCGAAAGAAGTCCTTTATTAATCCGCTCTAAATCTTTTTCGGTGCCAAAGTTATGGAGCGGTTCACCTAGTGGTTTAATAATTGTTTCTGGCACAATACCGTGTTCTTCGTTATAGGCAATTTGAATACTGCGTCTTCTATTAGTTTCATCAATCGCCCGTTGCATGGAGTTCGTCATGTTAGTAGCGTACATGATAACTTTTCCATTAACGTTTCGGCTAGCCCGCCCAATAATTTGGATAAGCGACCGTTCACTCCGTAAAAAGCCTTCCTTATCAGCGTCAATAATCGCCATTAAGGATACTTCGGGAATATCAAGCCCTTCCCGTAATAAGTTAATGCCAACTAAAACATCATATTTACCTTTCCGAAGCTCATAAATAATTTGACTTCGCTCTAAGGTTTTCGTTTCATTATGTAAATAAACGACTTTAAACCCGCGTTCTTTTAAGTAGTCGGTTAAGTCTTCAGCCATTTTAATTGTTAAGGTGACAACCATTGCTCTTTCACCGCGGGCAATAACCGTTTTTAACTCTGTCATTAAGTCATCAATTTGGCCAATGCTTGGTTTAACTATAACTTGGGGATCAATAAGACCCGTTGGGCGAATAATTTGTTGCACTACGACGCCATTTGTCTTATCAAGTTCATAATCACCCGGGGTTGCGCTCGTATAAATAACTTGATTTATAACTTCTTCAAACTCATTAAACTGTAAGGGCCGATTATCAAGGGCACTAGGTAAGCGGAAACCATATTCCACTAAGTTCATCTTTCGACTGCGGTCGCCATTATACATACCGCGCACTTGTGGTAAGGTAACGTGACTTTCATCAACGACTAAAAGGAAGTCTTTAGGAAAGTAATCCATTAAGCAATACGGTCTTTCCCCTTCTTTCCGGCCATCGATATAACGTGAATAGTTTTCTATGCCCGGACACATTCCAAATTCATATAAGGAGTCAACATCTTGCTTTGTGCGAAACTCTAATCTTTGTGATTCTAATAATTTGCCGTTATTAGCGAAATATTCTAATCTTTTGGCAAGGTCTTCTAAGATTAAAGGAATCGCCTTATTCAAGCGTTCCCTTGATGAAGCATGGGCGTAAGCGGGGAAGACCGGATACGTGTTAAAGGTTTTACGTACTTCACCCGTTAAAGCATCAACTTCTCGTATCTTTTCAATGACATCATCAAAGGTATCAATTTGAATAACATATTGATCAGTAATTGGTGGCATAATTTCAATTACGTCCCCTTTTACACGAAAAGTGCCGGGTTTTAATTCGTAATCGTTACGCGTATATTGAGCATCGACAAGCTTAATTAAAAACTCCCGATGGTTTATCTTTTCATTTGCGACGATATTAAACGCTAACTTGCTATATTCTTCGGGGTTACTTAAGCCGTAAATTGAGGCGACACTAGCGACAATAATAGTGTCATTTCGTTCAAGTAAACTATTAACAGCGGCCGTTCTTAACATTTCAATCTCGGCATTTTGCACTGCTTCTTTTTCAATGTACATATCACGAGCGACAACATAGGCCTCTGGTTGATAAAAGTCAAAATTTGACACAAAGTACTCCACCCGATTATGGGGGAAAAGAGCTTTAAACTCAGCGTATAATTGTCCGGCTAAAGTTTTATTATGCACAAGAATAAGTGTGGGCTTTTGTACTTTTTGAATAACATTAGCGATTGTAAAAGTCTTACCCGTTCCTGTCGCTCCTAAAAGAACTTGATGTTTTGTGCCACTATTAATACCTTCCACTAGTTCCGCAATTGCTTTTGGTTGATCACCCGTTGGCACAAAGTTTGTTTCTATTTGAAATTTATGTGTTTTTTTCATCTTTATTCTTTCGATTTACGAGTCCTTCTTTTGGTTGCACTAAATGATTAAAGCCTTCCCCTAAAACGGTTGCCGTTTGGTGAATCATGACAAAGGCATCTTTATCAATCTTAGCGATTCCATTAACAAATTTTGCGTATTCACTGCGATCAAAAGTAACAATAATCATCATGTATTCATCTTTTTCATAACCGCCATAAACTGGAGTTAAAGTGGATCCCCGATCAGTTTTAGTTTGAATCCATGTATTGATTTCTTCACTTTTCGTTCGACTAATAATATAGGCAGTTAAGGCGTGCGATTTACCGCTAAAGACGAACTCTAACGTAATCGCAAAGACAAAAGCACTCATAATCCCAATTAAAGAAAGAATTATGTCACCGACAACAAATAGCCCAATTGCCACAATTAAACCATCAATTATAAACGCCAGTACAGAATGACTAAGATGTAAATATTTATTTAAAATTACAACAATAATATCAACGCCACCCGTCGAACCACCACCAATAAAGGTAAGCGCGACCCCAACACCAGCGAAAACACCGCCAAAGACGCCAGCTATAAGCTTTGTTGCCGTATCAGCCGTTTCGCCAAATAGTTTTGTGGTCTCATTCGCGACACCTGGTAAACGCATGAGTAATATTAAAGTTAAAGGATAGACAAGCGAACTAACAAGCGACTTTAAAGTAAAGCGCCAGCCAAGGATGAGTAAACTAATAATAAAGAAAATCCAAACAAGCGCTAACACAATTAAATCAGGATCAAGCCCAAAAGCACTTTTTCCAATAAGACCTAAGCCACCTAGTCCCCCAGTATTAAGCATTGCCGGTAAAAGAAATATCCCAGTACCAATCGCTAATAAGATTGAACCTAAAATAACAAACGAATAATTTTTAATAATTACCTTTACATCTGGTCGAAATAAATTCTTAAACTTTCCCATGATCTTTGGCCTCCATCTCTAAATATTTATACATAAACTCATTTAAATCACCATCCATCACCTTCGCAACATCACCAACTTGATAGTTGGTGCGGTGATCTTTAATCATTGTATAAGGGGCAAAGACATAAGAGCGAATTTGGCTACCCCATTCAATATTTTTCTTCTCCCCTTGAATCTCATCAATTCTTGCTTTTTGCTCTTCTAACTGTAATTGATAAAGCTCACTTTTTAACATTTGCATTGCAATTTCTTTATTTGACAATTGACTTCTTTCCACTTGACATGCAACTACAATTCCAGTCGGAATATGCGTAATACGGACCGCGGTTTCTACTTTATTAACGTTTTGGCCACCAGCCCCGCCACTTCGATAAGTATCAATTCGTAAATCACTATCGTTAATTTCGACACCACTTGATTCATTAAATACGGGAATAATATTTACACTGGCAAATGAAGTATGGCGTCTTTTATTTGTGTCAAAAGGTGATATTCTCACTAAACGATGAACACCTTTTTCACTCCGCATATGACCATAAACATTTACGCCTTCAATAATTAAACTTACACTTTTAATACCTGCTTCGTTACCGGCTTGATAATCGACAACCTTCACCGTGAAGTTATTCCGTTCCGCAAAGCGTACATACATGTTATAAAGCATATCTGCCCAGTCATGCGATTCAGTTCCGCCGGCCCCAGCATGAATATTAACGATGGCGTCATTACTATCATATTCCCCACTAAAAAGTAAAAGGTGCACTAAAGATTCACCCTCTTTTTGCGCACTTTCTATTTCTTCATTAAGTAATAGTAAACTTTCATTATCTTCGGCAAAAAGCGGGTCTTTTAGTAATTCTTCCGCAGAAAGAGCGGTATTTTGCACTTTAAAGAAAATGTCATGCTTTTCTTTTAAACTGTAAAGTTTTTTTAAAACATATTTTGCATTATTTTGATTATCCCAAAAGTTTGGACTATCAACTTCAGTTGTTAATTTTTGAATTTCATTTGTTAAATAAGCGACATCAAAGAGAGTCACTAAGTTTTCCTAGTAACCGTTTAAGTTCATTAACTTTACTTAGAATAACTCGGTACTCCATTATTTATTTTTTGTCCTTTTCTTCACCTTTTTCTTCAGTAGGTGCTTCATTTTCTTCTTCCACTGCTGGGGCAACATTTATTTTGGCGTTAAGTAAATTAAGCACTGTTTCAACAGCGATAATATCCATAGCTTCCCTAAAGAGTGAATAGCCTTCATTAACATAATCTTGAAGGGGGTTAGTATTAGCGTAACTTCTTAGGTGAATACCTTCACGTAAGTGCGCCATCGTATCAATATGTTTCGTCCAGTTGCGGTCAATCGCCCGTAAGGTAATTTCTCTTTCTACCCGATCAGCGAGTTCTTCGCCCCATTCTTTGCGCCGTGCTTGATAACGACGATACATTAAAATCATTAAGTCTTCACTTATTTCATCGACTGGTGCTTCGTCATAGGCTGACACTTTAATCGTGCCTTCTTCTAAATAGTTTGGTTCCATTACTCTTTGTAAAAGAACACCAGAAACTAGTCGATCTTTACTACCTTCGGGAATAGCCTTTTTAGCAAGGAAGGTTGCCGCTAGGGTAAATTGTTCTTGGACTAAGTCTTTAATATCACCTGCAAACATAATAGAGTCACGTTTTTTATAAACGACGCCCCGTTGTTTTGCTAAAACGTCATCATACTCAAGTAAGTTTTTCCGGGTATCAAAGTTTTGACCTTCAATTCGTTTTTGCGCTCCAGTAATAGCGTTAGTAAACATTTTGTTTTCCAAAGCTTCGTCGCCCATGCGTTCAACAAGATTATGCATCATGTCACTTGCGAATCGACGCATTAGTAAGTCATCAAAAGAAACATAGAATCTTGAAAAACCTGGGTCTCCTTGCCGGCCACTACGACCGCGGAGTTGGTTATCAATGCGCCGCGATTCGTGGCGTTCGGTTCCTAATACTGCTAAACCGCCAAGCGCTTTAACTTCATCACTAATTTTAATGTCCGTTCCCCGTCCTGCCATGTTAGTGGCAATTGTTATTTGCCCAACATTACCGGCTAAAGCAACAATTTCTGCTTCACGGGCGTGATTTTTAGCGTTTAACACTTCATGTTTTAAACCGTTTTTGGTTAATAGTTCGCTTATCTCTTCACTTGATTCAACACTACTTGTCCCAATAAGAATTGGTTGACCTTTTTCATGACGCTCGCGCACTTCAGCGACTAAGGCGGCAAGTTTTTGTTCTTTTTTAGCGTAAACACGATCAACTGCGTCTTCACGAATTACCGGACGGTTTGTTGGTATTTGAATAACCCGCATGTTATAAATTTTACGGAACTCTTCTTCTTCGGTTTTGGCAGTACCAGTCATTCCACTTAATTTCGTATAAAGCCGGAAGAAGTTTTGATATGTAATTGTGGCCATTGTCACTGTTTCTTCTTTGATGGTGACGTTTTCTTTTGCTTGAATAGCTTGATGTAAACCATCACTATATTCACGACCCGGCATAACCCGGCCTGTGAATTGGTCAATTAATTGAATTTCACGATTCGCGTCAACCATATATTCAACGTCACGCGCCATAACATAATTTGCTTTTAAAGCGTTATGAATACGGTGAACTAAGTCACTATATTGCGGATCATAAATGTTATTTACGCCAAACATTCTTTCGGCTAATTTATTTCCTTCGTCAGTTAAATTTGCCGTTTTTGTCTTAATATCCACTACAAAATGCTTGTCTTTTCGAAGTGTCTTGACAAAACGATCAGCGACATTATAACTAGATGCGCTTGTTTTTGAACCACCAGAAATAATAAGTGGCGTTCTTGATTCGTCAATTAAAATAGAGTCAGCTTCGTCAATAACAGCAAACTCAAGACCACGCAAGACCCGACCATCAACTGAAGCGGCCATGTTATCTCTTAAATAGTCAAAGCCGACTTCACTATTCGTAGTGTATGTAATATCACAAAGATATTCTTTTCTTTTTTCACTTGCTGTTTTTTCCCGTAAGTTAACACCAACGGTCAGTCCTAAAAAGCGGTAAATTTGTCCCATCCACTCGGCGTCACGAGCAGCTAAGTATTCGTTAACGGTAACAACGTGAACCCCTTTACCAGCTAATGCGTTTAAGTAAACTGCCATCGTGGCTGTTAATGTTTTACCTTCCCCAGTTTTCATCTCGGCAACGTCACCTTGATGTAAAACTATGGCGCCGGTAATTTGGACGGGATAAGGGAATTGTCCTAAAGTACGTCGCGCTGCCTCACGAGCAACAGCGTAAGCTTCTGGTAATAAAGCATCTAAAGTTTCGCCTTTAGCGATACGGTCCTTAAATTCAGGCGTTTTTGCTTTTAACTCATCATCAGTTAAAGCGGCCATCTTTTTTTCTAGGGCGATTACTTTATTAGCTTGTTTCGTTAATTTGTTTAATCTTCTTTTCTCAAAACGGAATATTTTTTCTATAAGACTCATAAAGACTCCTCTTCTATATATCTTTAGTAGTTTACCATATTTTAAATAAAATATGAGGCTTATGTGTTAACTTTCGTTGCAGCAAGCGTTAATATTTCTATCTTTTTCGGACCAAATGGTTCAATTTTCTTAATTATTGCGCGAATTGTGGCTCCGGTTGTTTTTAAATCATCTACAATCAGTACTTTTTTATTTCGTAATGATTCTCCATTATCTAAACTTATTTTTTTTCCAACTTCTTGTCGATCAACAAATGATAAATCACTTTGCTTAAAGTTTTCTTTCTTTTTTAAAAGATGTGCAATCGGTCCGATAGGTTTAAACAATTCACAAACATGATTAAAGCCTCTTTGCGCTTCACTTTCAATTGTTGAAGGAGCGGGTAATAGGATATAATTTCGATACTTTATCTTAAGATAAAAAATATGGCGTTCGATTATTATTTTTGCTAACTCAATATCCCCTAAAGCTTTTAAATTATAAAGTAGTGTTTTAACGGCTTCGTTATATTCAAAAATACTTAAAACCTTGTATCCTTCTATCTTTTCCATCTTATAAATTACTTTTAGTTCGTTATAACATTTATTACACATTCCTAACGGGAGGAAAAGGGATGAGAAACTAGGGTGCTTTATTTTGAAGCACACTTTGCAAATATTCGTTTTTGGCTTCAATATCGCTAATTGCTTCTTCCACTTCTTTAGTCTTTTTGGTAACGATAAAAATAACTTCGCCATCACTTTCCTCCTTTTTTCTCCCCACTCTCCCCGCGATTTGGATTAAACTAGCGCTATCGTAGATTGCGTGATCGGCGCCATAAATAATTACTTGTAACCCCTTAATAGTGACGCCTCGCTCTAAAACAGTTGTCGTAACTAAGTAGTTATATTTTCCCTTTTTAAAATCATTGATTATTTCCGAATTATTTAAGATTTTTGAGTGCACAAGATTCCCATCTTTAAACTCAAGACGTAACAGTCTATAAATCATATTCGCCATAGCGATGGTAGGAACAAAAATAAGTAGTGGCTTATTCCTTTTTCGGAAGTAATGAACATACTTTAAAAGCAAGATAAAATTAAAGAAATAATACCCTCGACTTACCCTTGGGACAGGAATTTTATTATTATGAAATCTTGTAAAGAGTGTCAATACTTTACCAACAGCGGGAAACTCATTTAATAACTTTGCGCTTGGTGTGGCACTTAAGAGCACAAACACACCTTTGACACTATTTTTAAACATTGCTTCTAACACAAAATCACCTTTATATGGGAAGGCATCAATTTCATCAAAAATAAGTAAATCAAAATACTTGGGGTAGCGAAATAGTTGATGGGTGGTCAAGACAATAATATTGCCAGTAAGTACATCATTATGATCACCAAACACACTAATGACTTTGGCACGAGGAAAGGCATCTTTAATCCGAATAGCTATTTCAATAACAACTTCTCTTCGTGGAACAGTGAAGCCTATTTGATGTCCCCTTTTTAAAGCACTTTGAATCGCTAAAAAAACAAGTTCTGTTTTGCCAGCCCCACATACTGCGTAGACTAAAGAATTAATACCCGATAAATAATTATCGTTGACTTCTTTTGCAATTCGTTCTTGTTCTGGCGTAAGAGAATAATCAAGCTTTATTGGTAAATTAAGCGGGAAATGCGATAAAATAGGCGCTTTTTGTCCACTAAATGATAAACAAGTACGGCAATATAGAGTTCCATTTTTGTTACCAAACTTACGGTAATCATCATTTCCACACACTTTGCATATAAAAAAGTCTTGCATACTAATAAATAGTAGAACAAGACTTATTTTGTATCTTAATTATTTGTTTTCGTAGTCTTTAATAATATTGACACGTCTTTCGTGGCGATCACCATGAAATTTAGCGGCAATAAAGATATCAACACGCCGGATTACATCATCAAGATTCATCTGCGCTTCACCAAAACCAATAACATTTGCGTCATTGTGTTCACGTAATAATCGTGAAACATCATCGTTATAACCAATACCGGCTCTAACGCCTGGAACTTTATTTGCGGCAATTGTAATCCCCTCGCCTGAAGTGCAAATAACTACTCCTAAATCAGCTTCCTTTGCACTTACTTTTTGACCAACAGCAATGCCATAAGTTGGATAATCAACAGATGCTTTTTCGCTTGGTCCAACATCAATAACTTTGATGTTTTTCGCCTCTAAATGTTTTTTAACGGCTTCTTTATAATTGAAGCCACCATGGTCACTACCGATTGCTATTTTCATATGTTTCCTCCCATACTTTTAATATATCTTTAAAGGGAATACTGCCTTCCCTTACCAATTCTATTTTATCATTTAGTTTAACGATTGTTGATGGTATATGCGACGTTGTTTTTCCTTTTAATATACCGGCTATTTCTCCATTGAAGGTTGTATACACTTCATCACTTGTAAGCCCAGGTTTTTCGTTTCTTTTATTTGCGCTTGGTACAAGAAGTGGTTTGCCAATTAAGTTTATTAAATTAGCAACATTATGATCAGCGCTAACTCTAATACCAATATATTTCGAACCAAAAGTGACGTGCGGCGGTAAGTTTTCCTTCGCTTCAACAATAATTGTTAGTTCACCTGGCAAGAAGGCTTCAATAATTGCTTTTGTTCGTTCGTTTACATTTGCGTAGTTATCAATGTCACGGACAAAGCCAACCATTAAAGTAAACGGTTTATCCGCTGCTCTATCTTTTACTTTAACAAGGTTTTCAAAAGCTTTCTTATCATCAAAGATTACTCCTAATCCGTAAACAGTTTCTGTAGGAAAGGCTATAATTTCTCCATTTCTTGCATGATTAGCGATTAAATGTAATTCACTTAGCTCATAAAGTTTAGTTTGCATATAAATTCCTTAATACGAGAATGCGTTCTTTTTCTTGCATATCTTTAATTATAGCGACATTTACATCATTGCCAAATATTTCACGGGCAAGTCCTATTAATTCTTCACCTTGATCGGTTCCAAATTCTAAATACATAGTAAGTCCTTTTTCACCAACACTTAACTCTTTAGTTTGGTTGAAAAGGCGCCGATAAATATTTGATTTTGGCATAAATAAAGCGACTTTGGGTTCATAGTCTTTAACCTTACTATCTACTTTTTCGTGTAACTTAATGTAAGGAAGATTGGCAACGATGACATCAATCGTTATATTGTTACTAATAATTGGCTTTAGTAAATCACCTTCAAAAAAAGTAACGAGATTTTGGATATCATTTTCTTTAGCAATCTTTAAGGCTTTACGACTTATGTCAGAGGCAAATACTTTATGATTAGTGTGCTCTGCAAGGGTTATGGCAATAACCCCACTTCCGGTTCCTATATCTAAAACATTCAATGTTCTTTCTTTTGTTTCTTTAATAACTAAATTCACTAATTCTTCAGTTTCGGGACGCGGTATTAATACACCCTTCCGTACTATAAAGTTACGGTTATAAAAAAAAGCATACTCTAAAATGTATTGAATTGGTTCACCTTTTTCTAAACGTTTAACAATATGAAATAGTCTATTTGTTCTTCGATAAGAAGTTTCTAAATTTAAGATGTAATCTGAATATGTTTCGATATTGTAAATATGCATTAACGCTAATTTAATATCGTTTTTGTCAATATTTGGGTGCAATTTGATAGTATTTTGGAATATTTCCCGTAATTTCATATTACGTATTTTCCATTTGAGATTGTTGATCAAAATGAATTAATGCTTCAATTAACTCATCTAAATCACCTTCAATAATCCAGTCGAGTTTTAAAGAACTAAAACCAATGCGGTGATCAGTAACTCTATTTTGGGGATAGTTATAAGTTCTAATCTTTTCACTGCGTTCACCAGTGCCAACTTTAAGTTTCCGTTCCGCACCAATCTTTTCTTGTTGCTCGGCGACCTTGGCAGCTAAAACTCTTGCTCTTAAAAGGCGCATTGCAATTTCACGGTTTTGGAGTTGACTTTTTTCAACTTGACAGGCAACAACAATGCCAGTTGGTTTATGGGTAATACGTACCGCAGATTCAACTTTATTAACGTTTTGACCACCGGCACCTTGTGAACGGAATGTATCAATTTCTAAATCTTCATTACGAATTTCAATATCAACTTCCTCAGCTTCAGGCATAACAAGGACGGTTGCAATCGAAGTGTGGATTCTTCCACTTGCTTCAGTTCGTGGAACACGTTGCACACGGTGACCACCACTTTCATACTTTAATCTAGCGTAGACACCTTTACCTTTAATCATAAAAGATATTTGGCTAAAGCCACCAGCATCAGAACTGTTTTCGTCTAAGATTTGCATCTTCCAACCTTGGCGTTCAGCGTATTTCACATACATTCTAAATAAATCACCAGCAAAGATGTTAGCTTCATCGCCCCCAACCGCTCCACGAATTTCGACAACAATATTTTTATCGTCATATGGATCTTTAGGGATGAGAAGAACTTTAATTTCTTCAAGGATAGCTGGTAATTTAGCACTTAATTCTTTATGTTCAGCGCGGCCAAATTCCGCAAACTCTTTGTCATCTTCTTGCATTAAAATAAGAGCCGCTTCTATATCTCTTTCAATTCTTAGATATTCTTCATATTTTTCTACGATATCTTCAATTTGCGAACGTTCGACGGAAATATCACGAAAATGGTTAAGATCACTCGTAATATCGGGTTGTAAAAGCATTTCATCAATTTCTTGAAGTCGCTTTTTTGTTAAATCTAGTCTTTTTCTTAATCCATCTTCCATAATTTGTCCTCGCTGTATTATATTATATTTTTGCCCTATTTGCACCAAACCTTCTTATAAAATAAGAAAAAGCCTCACTTATCCTGAGGCTTTGCATAAAGAACTAAAGTTAAAGTAATTCGATTTTATTTAAGAATTCTTCAATTGGTTGATTACCAAGTAATTCATGCTTATCATTAATTACAATCTTGGGCACACCACTAACTTTGTATTTGTTAGACATTTCATTAAATGTTTGGGCTTCGATCATAACCCCTTTAATATTTGGGTTAAGCATTGCTAAACGGTGTGCGGTTTCAACGGCACCTGGACAGTGTGGACAACTTAAGGTCACAAACACTTTAATGTCGACAGGTTTCGTAATTTTGGCAACGCGGTCTAATAATTCTTGTGGGTATTCAGGGTGATTACCGGACATTTCAATAATAGCGGTAATAAATGAGTTAATTTCATGTCCGCCTGGGAAACCACTGAACTTAACACCTTTATATCCGCCCTTGTCATCTAAAAAGACAAAGCTTGGTGTTAAAGTAATATCATACTTCTTGGCTTCTTCGGTATCAACCTTTGTTTCATGAACGACTAACTTGATTTTGTCACTTAACTCCGCGGTTTCTTCAAGTAATTGTTTGGTTTCAAGACATGTGTCGCACGCTCCATCGATAAATAACTTAATCGTTATTTCGTTTTTCATCTGAGTTAAAATTTCTTTAATTTGTCCGGCAACTTCTTTGTTGAAAAATTTTTGCATTTTTTTGCTCCTTTTTACTTTTTATTTAAATAGTTAGCAGCTTCGAGGGCTGCTTTGGCGCCATCTCCGGCGGCAATAATAATTTGGCGATGACTATTAATTGTAATATCACCGGCCGCATAAAGACCTTTTGTATTTGTTTCTTGTTTTTCATTTACATATACTTCACCCGCTTCATTTAATAAAGCAAGATCTTTAATTAATGTGGTGTTAGGAATGTTTCCGATTTCAATAAAGGCGGCGTCAGCAGGATAAATGCTTTCTTTTCCGGTTTCTTTATCGCGGATTTTAATTCCACTAAGTTTGTCTTCGCCAATAAACTCAAGAATTTCCGTTTGTAATAATACTTTGCCGTGCGGTAAGGCATTGAAAGCATCTATACTCTTTTTATCAGCTCTTAAGACACTGCGTTGAATAATGGTGACACTTTTGGCAATGCGTGATAAGTCTAAAGCCGCGTCAAGAGCACTATTACCCCCGCCAGCAACGACGATATCCTTATCTTTATAGAAAGGCCCATCACACGTTACACAATAAGAGATGCCCCGGCCTGATAATAAGTTTTCACCCGGAACATTTAGTTTCCGTGGGTTACCACCAAAGGCATAAAGAAGTGTCTTACTTTTTAAGGTATGACCATTATCTAAACTAATATAGAAGAGGTCATCAACTTTTTCTAACTTTGTAATTAATACATCGGTTAAAAGTGGCACTTCAAGTGCATCAATATGTTCTTTAAACTTAGCGATTAAAAATGATGCTTCGACAAGTGAAAACCCTAAGTAGTTATCAACTTCACTCGTGTTTTTTAACTGTCCACCAAAATCTTTGCCTACTACTAAAGTTTTAAGGCCTTTACGGGCTGCATAAAGCCCAGCGTTTAAGGCCGCTGGTCCTAAACCAAGGGCGATAAAATCGTATGTTTCATTGTAATTAATGTCTTGTTTCTTTGGTCCGATTTGTAAGTTAAACATAAGTAATTCCCCCTTTCCATGCACTATTATATATACCTAATACAAGAAATAAAACTATAATGCATTTTGCAAACCATTTGCAACTAAAGTTTACCATAAATGTCGCGTTTTCTCATAATTTTGCTTCATAGGCTTGAGTGGGAAATTAACACATTTTACTGAAAATAGTACACTTTAGATTGCGTTGTGGCCTAGATTTCAATGACTAGTAACATTATATTACTATATTTAGATATTGTATCCTTTTTCCTTCATTATCGCGTTAATTATTGTATAATTACTACATGAGTTATAAAGCACTATATCGAACATATCGCCCATCTACTTTTAGTGAAGTAGCGGGTCAAAAAGCAATTGTCCGTACATTACAAAACGCATTGCAACAAAATAAGATGGCACATGCCTATCTTTTTAGTGGTCCGCGCGGCACAGGAAAAACAAGTATGGCGAAGCTTTTTGCGAAAGCTTTAAACTGTAATGAAGGTGTGGGCCAACAATGTAATAAATGTATTAATTGTCTTGGGGTTAACGACGGTTCTCATCCTGATGTTTATGAAATTGACGCGGCGAGTAATAATGGCGTGGAAGATGTAAGACTATTAATTGAAAATATTAATTACGCTCCGATTCGCGGACGCTTTAAAGTATATATCATCGATGAAGTCCATATGATGACGCAAAGTGCGTTTAATGCTTTACTTAAAACATTAGAAGAACCGCCGCTTAATGTTATTTTCATTCTAGCGACAACAGAACCGCATAAAGTTATTCCAACCATTTTAAGTCGCTGTCAACGTTATAACTTTTCGAAAGTTAGTGATAAAGATATAAGTGATCGCCTTAAGGTGATTTTAAATACTGAAAAAATTATATATGAAGAAGAAGCTTTAAATTTATTAGTGAGCCTCGCTGATGGCGGAGTGCGTGACGCTTTAAGTATGCTTGATCAAGTTTTAGCCTACGCTGATAACCGCGTGAACTTAAATGATGTTCTCGCCTTATTTGCCTTAACAAGTAAATTAGAGCAATTAAACTTAATTCACGCTCTCGCTAAAGGTGACGTTGAAAAAGTATTTACTATTTTAGGAACTTTAATTGAAAAAGGAGTCGATATCCGGCGTCTTACTTCTGACCTTTTAAACTTAGTGAAAGATGCGCTGATTTATTATAAAACTGATAACCCAAACCTTTTACTTTTCTTACGCGAAGATGAAGCAAGTGGCCTTACAAATAATTTAAGTGTAAAAGACTTAAATATTATGATTGAAAATCTTTTAAAAGCCCAGGCTGATTATCGCTTTGCAAGTGATATTAAAAACATCTTTGAAATTACGCTTTTAAAGGTTATGACTTTAATTGCTAAAGAAAAAGAAGTAAAAGTGGTTGTTGAAGAAGTTAAAGAACCGGTTAAAGAACAAAAAGAAGCCCAAATTGCACCAAAAGAAGAACCTAAAACCGTCCAAAAAGAGGTTAAAGTTCAAAAAGAAGAAAGTAAAGCGGAAGAAGAATCAACCCCCGAATTACCACCCTTTATGGAAGGCATTCCCTTAAAAGAAGTGCCAATTAGTAAAGAAAAGGTAATGCCCGAAACCATTAAAGAACAACCTAAAGTCGAAGCACCGCCAAAGAAAGTTGAAATCGAAGTTCCAGTTCAAAGCAACAATCCGCTCTTTAGTGAAGGGCATACAATTAAAATTGATGAAGAAACATTAATAAAAATACTTACCCTTGCTGATCGTGATGAAAAGATGTTTTTAAAGAATGAAAAATGGGATGATTTACCACTTTTAGCGATGGACGCAAATATTGGGGAACATGCCTCACTTCTTTATGACGGTCAACCTTATGCCTTAAGTAAAGAAATACTTATTATTGAATATAACTTCCCACGCAATGCCGCGCAAGTTAACCTAAAAGAAAACCAAGCTATCTTACAAGATATATTAAGCGACCTCCTCGGTCGAAAAATACCAATATATGCACTTACCCACGAAGAATCACTCGCCTTAACAAGAAAGTATCGGAGTATGAGTCAAATCGGTAAATTACCGCGTGTTAAAAGTGTAAAACTAGAATTAGAAGGGATATATTAATATGGCAAATATGCAAAAATTAATGGCGCAAGCCCAAAAGATGAAACGCGAAATGCAAAAAGCACAAGATGCTTTACGTGTTAAAGAATTTAGTGTTACGAAAAGTGGTGGCGTTACCGTCGCCATGCTTGGCAGTAAAGAAATAGTTGAAGTTACAATTAATGAGGACTTATTTGAAAAAGAAAATAAGGAAATGGTTGAAACGCTCATCATTATGGCAATCAATGAATGTATTGAAGCGATTAACGAAGAAGAAGCAGCAATTAATGAAGCGATTACCGGGAGTGCAACGGGATTATTCTAATGGATAACTTACCAAGTTTAAATGCGTTAATTGAACACTTAAAAAGATTACCTAGTGTCGGACAAAAAAGTGCAGAACGAATGGCACAGGCGCTTTTAACGTTTGATGAAGCAACCTTAAACGAAATGGGAAGAGCCTTTATCGAATTGAAAGATAAAATCCATTTATGCCCAAATTGCGGACTTTATACTGAAAAAGAGTTATGTTCTTATTGTTTAGATCCTAATCGAAATAGTGAGACTTTAATTATTGTTAGTTATCCAAAAGATGTCCAAGGCTTTGCAAAATTAGAAGATTATCACGGTCGTTTCCATATTTTAGGCGGCGTGATAAGTCCTTCACAAAATAAAGGAATTGAAGACATTGATTTTGATAAATTAATTAATCGGATAAAGGTTGAAGAAGTTAAAGAAGTAATCCTTGCCACAAACCCCACCGTTGAAGGCGAACTTACCGCTCTTTTTGTAAGTAAAAGACTTAAAGACTTACCCCTTAAAGTTACGCGACTTGCCTACGGTTTACCAATGGGCGCCCAAGTTGATTACGCTGACGCACTAACGCTTTTTAAAGCCCTTGAAGGACGTAAGGATTTAAAATAGGAGGCATTTATGTTTATTACATTTGAAGGACCAGAAGGAAGCGGCAAAACAAGTGTCGCCAATAAAATTGTTGAAACATTAAAAACAATGGGCTTTGATATTGTTTTTACAAGAGAACCTGGTGGTACACCAATTGCCGAACAAATTCGCCACATTATTTTAGATAAAGAAAATACAATGCTTGATGCTCGGGCCGAAGCTTTACTTTACGCTGCCAGTCGGCGCCAACATTTAGTGGAAAAAGTATGGCCCGCCCTAAAAGAAGGAAAAATAGTGATTTGTGATCGTTTTATCGATTCTTCACTTGCCTATCAAGGTGGCGCCCGTGGACTCGGCGTTGATAACATTTTAAACATCAATCTTTTTGCTACTGAGAATACATTACCAAACTTAACCTTGCTCTTTGATTTAGATCCGGAGGTCGGTTTCGCCCGCATTGCCGCTAATAAAAATCGCGAAGTTAATCGCCTTGACTTAGAAGAACGGAACTTTCATATTAAAGTTCGTGATACCTTTTTAAAATTAAGTGAACGCTATAAAGACCGTTATCGCTTAATTGACGCTAGTAAATCATTTGATGAAGTATATAATGACGCTTTAAAGGTAATATTGGAACATCTACAAAAATAATGACAATTTACGATTATTTAAAACATTATCAACCCTTACTCTTCCAAACCTTTGGTAATGCTTTAACGAGTCGTAATTTAAGCCATGCTTATCTCCTTGATGGTGAAGAAGGCACTCCTTTAAAAGAAGTCGCTTTATATTTAGCAAAAAGTTTAGTGTGCGAAAACCCTAATCCTTATGCTTGTGAAAAGTGTGACGCTTGTCATCGCTTCGCGCAAGGCAATTACACTGATTTTTATTTCTTTGATGGCGCAGAATCAAGTATTAAAAAAGAAAGTGTTTTAGAATTAGAAAAAGCTTTTAACTTAACAAGTGTCGAAAGTAAAGGGGTTTTAATCTATGTCATGCATAACGTTGAAAACATGACGATTGAAGCAATTAATGCCCTTTTAAAGTTTTTAGAAGAGCCTGCTAATAACGTCTATGCTTTTTTAACTACAAGTAACACTACTAATGTCTTACCGACGATTTTAAGTCGCAGTCAAATATTGACAATCCAAACGATAAAGCGTGATGTCTTACTTAGCCTATGCGCTACTTTAGCCTTACCTCGCGAAGACATTGAATTACTCGTCCCTTTTTACAATTTACCGTCTCTTATTGAAGAAGAAGCAAAAAGCGAACGTTTTCCGCTTTATAAAGAAGCCGTAATTACCGTTTTAAAGACTTTTGGCGAAAATCCGCGCCTTGCCTACATCAAAGCTCACGACTTAATTCCCCGCCTTAAAGAACGCTTTCTCATTAAGCGGGTTTTCACCTATTTCGCCCTTTTCTTTAAAGATGTTGTAAACTATAATATAGGGCATAGTCTTTTATTCCCAAGTTTAAATGAGATTACAAAGGAATTAAGCACTAAATTCAAAAACCCGTTATCACTTATTGTGCGTACTTATGAAGTAAGCAAAAAAGTCGATGACAATGTTAATATAGGATTATTAGTCGATGAACTATTAATCTTAATGATAAAGGAAGTAGATGATGGAAAATAGTAACCGATACTTTATAAGTATTACATATAATGAAGGCGGCAAAGCCTATTCTTTTGGCACGACTGATAATAGTCTGATGATTGGCGATTATGTTTTAGTGGAAAGTAGCCAAGGGGTCGCGATTGCGAAAGTTGTAAGTGCGCCGCAAAGTTATGAAAATTATCAAAGTAACCTCGAACTAAAAGAAATTATAAGAAGGGCGACAGCGCATGAATTAGATCAACATACCGCTAATTTAAAAGATGCGGAACTGGCGCTTGCTTTTTGTGCAAGACAAGTTGAAAAACTTAATTTAAAAATGAATCTATTAACCGCCGAATATACTTTTGATCGCTCAAAGATTAATATAACGTATTCCGCAGAAGAACGCGTTGACTTTCGAGAACTCGTTAAAATCTTAGGGTCACATTTAAAAACCCGGGTTGAATTACGACAAATTGGCAGCAGAGATCGTGCAAAATTAGTCGGAGGTCTCGGGGCGTGCGGATTTCCGTTATGCTGTAATACTTTCTTAAATGAGTTTGACGGTATTTCCATTAACCGCGCTAAAAACCAAATGTTAACATTAAACATTCCAAAATTAAGTGGTCATTGTGGCAAACTTTTATGTTGTTTAAAGTTTGAAGATGATTATTATACGGAAACAAAGAAAGACTTTCCAAATATTGGTAGTCGCTATGTTAAAGGTGGCGTTATCCATCGTGTTTCATCCTTTAATATGATTAACCGCACTGTCCGTCTTGATTTTGAAGGGGGCTTTATTACCATTCCCCTTGAAGAGTTAACAAAGGATTATAAACGTCAACATGAAAAGAAATAAGTCTTTTACCAATAATCCCTTTTATTTAATTGCAACTCCGATTGGAAACTTAAGTGAATTTACCCCGCGGGCAATTGAAGTTTTAAATGGCGTGGATTTTATATGTGTTGAAGATACAAGAACAAGTGGGCTTTTACTGAGCCATTTCCAAATATCAAAACCACTTATCAGTGTCCATAAGTTTAATGAAGTTAGTAAAATTGAACTAATCATCAATAAACTTAAAGCGGGTGAAAAAGGTGCCTTTTTAAGTGACGCTGGTTATCCGCTTATTAGTGATCCCGGTAGTATTCTGGTTAATGCACTTTTAAAAGAAGATATTGCAGTAAGCGTAATTAACGGACCAAGCGCCCTTTTACCAGCTCTTATTGGTAGCGGCCTAGACACATCAAGTTTCACCTTTATTGGCTTTATTAACGGTAGCAATAAAGAGATGAAAGAAACTTTATCAAGGTATAAATATTATAACGATTCATTAATAATATATGAAGCTCCCCATCGCTTAGTAAAGACAATTAGTGTAATTTATAGCGTTTTTGCAAACCGAAAGCTCGTTATTGCTCGGGAACTTACAAAATTGCATGAAGAATACATATACACAACTTTAGAAGAATTTAGCGCTAATCCGCTCCTTGATTTAAAAGGGGAAATCGTGTTAGTGATTGAAGGCTATAAAGAAGAAGTAACCGCGCTTGATGATCTTTTAGTTAAAGTTGAACTTTTAATAAGTGAAAAAAAGATGAGCGCGAAAGAAGCAACAAGTGTTATCAGTCTTTTATTTAACTATAGTAAAAATGAATTATATAATGCCTATCTTAAACGTTTAAAGTAGGCAACTCTTTTTCTTTAACAATTGCCTCTTCTTTTTTTCGTTTGGCTTTTTTATAAAAGTAAACATTAAGTTCTAATAAGCCAGTTACAAGCAATGCACTTATTGTAAGGGCAAGCGCTAAGTTGAAGCTTTCAGGAGCAAAAGAAAGGGTGTAAGACATTTCACCTTTTTCACTCACAAAGCCGACAAAGCCGCCTTGAACTTTATAAACGGGTAATTTCACTTTCGTAGAGGTTTCAACTTTCCAGCCTTTATCATAAGGAATCGTTGTGACAACAAATTTTTCACTCGCGTAATCAGTTTTAAAGCTAATCTTATTTGTTGAGACTTTGACATCTTTTAATGTATTAGTAAGGGAGTTACTACGGACTTCATCAATTTTTTCTTGCGTGTAAACGTAGAGTTCATTTTCAGGGGGTGTCGAAATTCTTCCCCCAATTGGGACTAACGTCATTTTCTTAACTGCTTTCGGGGTGTGGTAACTACGCATTACTTTTGAATATACGTTCACGCTTGGTAAACTTGTGTGATTATCAAAGGTAATAAGTTTATAGTCTTCGTCGTATAAAAAGACGTTATAGCGATAACTATGATAAATAGTGCCCCGGTTATAATAGGCAAGCGGTAAACTTAAAATAAGTTCGCCTGGGCCGTCAATTATATTTGTGCCGTCTAACCTTGTGTATTCAATCACATGCTTACTACCGTCTAACGTCCCACTTACCGCGGTGTTATAAGGAATCTCTGTCCCGTATTCATTTACGAATTCTGGTGTCGGTAAAACACTGCCTTGGCGAATATCGGCTTCATACGGATAACGCCGCGTATTAAATTCATAAAACTTCACACTTAAATTGCTGCTGCGGGTCAGTCTTTCATAACGTTTCGCCGCTAAAGAGGAGTAAGTTAAGCCGCCAAGATGCGGATAATCTTTCAATACTTTTTGGTGATCTTCATAGTTTAAGTAAGCAATGTTTAAATAATATTCTTCGTTTTCAATCGCCCCATAACGACCACGACTATAAATTAAGTCTTCATATTCACCGTCAGTCTTTAGTCTTTGATACGTTATTGCCTTATCAACGCCAAAGCCAATATTAAAGCTATCTTTCATTTTATAGACATAACGGTTAGGAGTGCTTAAGTCTTCTTTATATTCAAAAGTATAAGGAACATTATGATAGGGAGCCCGACTTATTGAACCGTCACTCCACCGCATCGTTGAATCGTTATCATTAAGGACATAATACTTAATTTGTAAGAAGTCATTAAGCATCCCTCTTTTTTCGATAACACCAAGGCTCCAACCAATGCCATCATAATGAATTCTTGACCATTGCGTAAATGGTTTTAATTCAAAGTTATATAAACTGTGGAAAGTCGTAAGTCCGTTATAATTTTCGCGCATTGGTAAATTATCATTCCCTTTGCGGGCGTTTGTATTTAAGATACGGTAAAACGAAGAATCAAACGCTTGTATCTTACGGATTGCTTTTAGGTCATCCTTATAATTTTGTAAGCCGCCTGATACATTATCTTTATAGGAAATAAAGCCGTGGCCAAACATTGTAACCGTCCCCATAATCGCTATTTCCACGAATATTAAGACGGAACGAGTGTATGTTTCAAACTTACTTTGCCACATAAAGCGTAATGTAAGATAAGTAATAAAAAACATAATAAATTGATAATAAATGATGTATTCGCGTTCATACATCAAACTAAAGCCATTTTTATTTTCAAAGCTAAACGCCACTTTTACTGTCGCCGCCATAATCAGTAAATTAACAAGGAGACTAAAGTCTAATAAATATGGTTTTTCTTCTTTAATCGCCGGTAAAGAGGTTGCGACATACGTAATAAGGCTAAAGGTAACTATTAATTGCCACCGCCCATATTCTTTCGTAAAGCCATGTAAAGCGTTATAGAAAAATGGGGTAAAGATTGCAAAAAGGAAGAAGAAGACGGCCACAAAGTGACTTACTTTTTTCTTTTTAAAAGATACCACTAATGCGGGAATAAAAAGTAGAATAACTGGACTAAAGGTAAAAAGACTTGAAATTGTATTATCGTAACTCGAAGTATTTAATAAGGCGACACTGCGGTCACTTAAAACGGGGAAGAAATAAGAAATAAGCGGATAATACTTTTTATGATCATAGGCCGCACTTTGGTATTCCCACTTTGTAATAATTTCCCATAAAAGCTTATAGTTTTTAAGTTCAAACGCTGATTTTAAGTTATCTAAATATGTCGCATTAGTAACGCGGTCACTGCCAAGCGATATCGCTAGACTTGGTAAAAGCACAACGCTACTTATTAATATTCCTAACGCAAACGCTAAGATACCTAAACCGATAATACTTGGATCAACATTTGGTAGTTTTTGGAAATAACGAAAGCCAGCGTAAATTACGCCAATTACTAAGACGGTCATTAAGAAGAAGTAATTAGCAAAACCCATTAACGCTAAACTAAAAACAAGAAACGTAATCTTTTTTTCTTTAATGACTTTTTCAATTCCCAAGAAGATTAACGGGAAAGTAACCGCTACTTCCATAAAGTGGTTAAACCATAAGTAATATGTATTCCACCCACTAAATGCGTAAATTATAGCGAAAATGCGTGCTTCTTTTTCACTTACCCCCATATAGCGAAGGTAAAGACGCATCGTAACAGCGGCTAACACAAACTTGCCGATCATTAAGATGGCGATGCCTTGAGGAATTAAGTCACGCGGGAAAATTAAGATGGGAAGGAAAAACGGATTTAAAGCGTAATAAAAACTATTAGAGCCAATATTATTAACGCCAAGGAACGTATTTGAATCCCAAAGTGGAAATTGACCGGTTTTAATAAAACGCCACCAATCATCATACCCATTTGTGTAAAAAGGAATTTGTTGCTGCGTATAATCGCCGCCTAAAGGAATGGTAAACATCTCGGTTAAAAGCGGAACAATAAAAAAGATGACACCAAGCACCGCTGTAAGTGCAATAAAGAAGTAAAAACTTGAAATCTTTGCTTCAATTCTCTCTAAAGTGGCCTCACTTGCTAATTCACGGTTTGAGGGTGCTTCATCTTCCTTTAATGCGCGATAATCACGAACAAATAAAATATTATCTAAATAACCAAGCGATAAGAGTAATTCAAAGATTGTAATTAAATAGCTAACAATAAAAAAGATAATATAAAGATAGGCAACCGGGGCCCGTACACTTTTTAACATTACCCCTACGCTATTTAGACTCACAATAAATAGGTAATTATTAATAAGCGCTAAAATATTAAAACCGCGGTCATAATAAAAAGTCGCATCTTCCTTTTTCGTTTTTAGCTTTAATACTCGTAACACAAACAAAGTAATGAGCGGCGCACTTAAAATAAGGAAGAATAAGACATTTAAAAAACTATGGGCTAATTTAACGTGCGGACTCACTAATGTAAAAAATACAAACACAAGTAAATTTGAGATTAGTAAGGCCGGACTTATATATTTACGGATAAAGTTTCCCATAGTGTATTAATTATAAAGTAAAATTGTACATTTACAATGTAAAACTACTATTATTCGTCTTTGAAGGTGTGGGCAGCAACGGGAAGAATAAAGCATAAACCATTTGTGGGTGTCGCTTTACCGTAACGTTCTTTTACTTTGGAAGCAATCGCTAAAGCAATATCATGTTCCACAACACTAAGTAGAATTTCGCGTTCTGGTTCGTAATTAATGCCCAGTACTTTCACAAACTTTTGTCCCGTACCCCGCGCGGGGATAACAGTTGCCCCACGGGCACCAAGTTTTTGGGCAACTCCAATGATTTGGTCACTAAAACCAGCGTTAACAATAATAAATAAGGCTTTCATTTCTTTTGGCATATTATCCTCCTAATAACTTATCTTTTCTACCGGAATCGTAAATGCAAATCCGGTATTAGCAGCGTGGAATTTGTAGTTTGTATTTAAATAATTAAATACTTTCTCGACTTTACTTTCGGCAATAAAACAAGATAAGAATAGTTTCTTTTCATCCCTTGTTAATCCTAATGCTCTTAAAATGCCGTCGGTTGCCGAACCATAAGCATAAGCTTGAATGACCATTGCTGCTTCTTGGTCATAGAGCATTTGCACAATATCTTTTTTGTGCGATTTTTTCGTAATAATGATGAGATTAACCCATTCTTCGTTATGAATCATTCTCTGTGCCCTCCTCAATAACAATCGCGTCGTATTCAATGTCTTCATATACGACCGCTTGTCTAGATGTGCGGTAATTATAGACAATACCAAGTATTTGCACGACAATACGTGGCATTACACTAATAAAGGCTAAGATACCTAAACCAGTAGTTAATATATTTTCATATCCTAAAGCTTGACTTGCGCCTAAGGCTAAAGGAGTTAAAAAAGCACTCGTAATAGCGCCCGCACTTACGGTTCCGCCGTCAAAGGCTAAACCAACAAACAAGGTGGGGGTAAAATATATTAAGCCAATCGCTAATATATATAAGGGTACTATAAACCAAAGGATCGATACCCCGCTAATAATTTTAACAATGCCAAGGAATGAGGCTAACC
The DNA here is from genome assembly GCA_964438495.1 of uncultured Staphylococcaceae bacterium. GTDB lineage: Bacteria > Bacillota_I > Bacilli_A > RFN20 > CAG-826 > UBA1361. The sequence continues at coordinate 1,137 of CAYTKX010000003.1, read as the reverse complement.
CAACGGAAATACCAAGGACAAACCTAATAACGTTACGGGAAATACTACCCGACGTTAATTCATCAACTTGTTTAGCAAAGACTACGACTGACGGTTCACTTAAGGTGATAGCAAACCCTAAAATAAAGGCAAGAGGTAATAGTAGCATTTGATAAGTGCGTGAACTCATAAATTCCCGGCCAATATAACTACCAGCGAACGCTAACCCGTATTCGGTCGCTACAATAAAAATATATAAGCCAACAAAAACGACAACACTTGCTACTAAAATTTGTACAATCTTTTGTCGTGGTAATTTAATATATATTGCTTGATAAATTAAAAATATAATAACAAGTGGAAATACCGCAAGCGCCACTGCCGAAAGATTATGAACGAGCGAATCAACTAATGTGATATTCCCAGGTGCGTATGTATTTAAGGTCGAAGAATTACCAACAATTAGTCCATAAATATATACAGTAATAATAGGACCGATAGCCGCAATCCCAACTATCCCAAAACTTTCTTCAGTTGATTTATGATGCCCCATCGTATGCGATAGACCAACCCCTAACGCTAGGACAAACGGTACACTGATCGCGCCAGTCGCCGCCCCACTTGCGTCAAAACCTAACGCTTTAAAGTCATCAGGGACAAAAAAGATTAAAATAATTAAGGCTAAATAAAAGAAGAAGAAGATTTTCTTCATACTTATATTTTTAACAATCCGATATACAGCAACACCCGTTAATAACCCAAGCCCAAAGCTTACAATAAAAATAAATAGAGGTGCATTTACTTTATCGCTAACGTCACTTACCTGCTTTGCTAATACAGTAATCCCTGGTTCAGCAATTGTCGCAAGAAAGCTAAAAAGAAAGGCAAACATTAAAATAAAAGCAAGTTTATTTAGTTTAGCGATCGAACTACCTATTAAGTTACCAATCGGTAATACACTATAATCAAGACCAACTAAAAAGATTGCTTGGCCAATAACGACGCCGCTATAGCCGATAATTAACTGAACGATTTCAGGCGTTGACCGTAAAGGAAAAATAAAACCCGTTACTAAAACAATGATCGCAAGCAGCGGCAAACTTGAGATAAATGATTCTTTTAAGTAACTGAGAAATTTCAATGTGATTTTGTCCTTTC
>CAYTKX010000002.1:28196-30564 GCA_964438495.1 uncultured Staphylococcaceae bacterium | reverse complement strand
AACAAAATCGTTAACATTGTCGTTTCCTAATCTGTGTATTAAAATATTAGTGCCCGTTACTTACAAAGTAAGAATGGAGCGGAGGTATTATGAAATTAACAGTTGACATTGGAAATAGTGTCATTGGGGTTGCTCTTTTTAAAGATGAGACCATCATTAAAACATTTGCAATAGAAACCCGTAAAAATGAACAGTATGACCATTATTATTTAACCCTAGGCAATTTACTTGCGCACTTTGAAGAACATTTAGTCATTAAAAAAGCAATTATTGGCAGTGTCGTGCCCTCTTTAACTTTAATCTTAAAAAGAGTGCTTGAAGCTTTATTTACGACTGAAGTCATCGTCGTTGAACCAGGAATTAAAACTGGGATTGTTTTAAAAGTTGATCATCCCCTCGAAGTAGGAGCTGATATTGTTGCTTGTGCGGCAGGTGCTTTTAAGTTTGGTCCTGGGCCTTTTATTATTATTGACCTTGGGACCGCGAATAAATATATTTATGTTGATGAAAAAAGTGTCTTTCACGGTGTTGCGATAAGCGCGGGTCTTAAAACTAGTTTTGACGCTCTTATTAGTGACGCAGATCAACTTTTAAGTGTGCCGTTTTTCGTCCCTAAAAAAGTAATTGGAAAAAACACTAAAGACGCCTTAGCAAGTGGAGCGATGTACGGCTTACTTAGCGAGATTGAAGGCTTTGTTAAATTAATTAAAGAAGAAATAAAGCAAGAACCAATGATTCTTTTAACGGGCGGAAACGCTGAATATTTTAAAAATATCGTGCAAAAAGACTATAAATATGAACCAGCGCTTGTGCATTACGGATTATTAAAGATTATGGAGAAGAATAGTTATGAGAAATAAAAAGCTAGTTACCGACATTACAATTGACGGTTTATTTATTGCTATTTTAGTTGTTCTATCAATCTTACCAATTGGTTATGTTGTCATTGGACCAATCTCTGGCACTATCTTACCGATACCGGTTATTTTAGGGGCTGCGCTTTTAGGGTGGAAACGCGGATTACTCTACGGTACCGCCTTTGGCTTATCCTCTATGATTGTTGCTTCGGTACGGGGCCAAGGGCTTGACGCGATCTTTGTTGATCCGTTAGTGAGTGTTTTACCGCGTATTGTCTTTGGAGTCGCGGTTGGGTTACTTTCGGTTGTATTATTTAATCCTAAATATTCCCACAAGGTGAAACGAATTTTAATTTTCCCGTTTTCTGCGCTTAGTATCTTAATTCATTCCGCCCTTGTATTAACGATGTTATTTATAAGAGCGACCGATGTTTTTAAAGCTGAGATTTTACCGTTTTTAGGCATTATTGTCTTAGGAGAAGTTGTATTAGGTACTGTTATTACTCCAGTTGTCTTTAACGCTTTATATAAACAATTTGAAAATCGAAGATTACGATACTTAAATGTGGAGGAAAATGAAATGGCTGATAATCAATTTAAAGATTTAGTGCATCCTTACAAAGAAGAAAGTTTACAAACATTAATTGACTTTGTAAATATTGATTCAGTGTATGATGAAAAAACTGTAAGTGCCAAAATGCCTTACGGAAAAGGTGTAAGTGAAGCGTTATCGTTTGTTAAAGCGTTAGCGACGAAGGATAACTTAGAAGTTAAAGATATTGATGGCCGAGCGATTGAAATATATTTTGGCGACAAAAACTTACCAAACATCGGTATTTTCGCTCACGCTGACGTCGTTCCGGCAACGGGCGACTGGGTTAGTCCCCCGTTTGCGGCAGAAATTCGCGACGGGAAACTTTACGCCCGGGGCACAAGTGACGATAAAGGACCGGCTATTGCTGCTTATTACGCTGCAAAAGCGTTATATAAAGAAAACATGATTAATAATTATAGTGTCCGTCTTGTTATTGGTGGCGACGAAGAACGCGGAAGTAGCTGTATGCGTTATTACTTTAAAGAAGGGGGCGCAAAAGCACCACTTTACGGTTTTACGCCTGACGCTGAATTTCCTTTAATATATGGCGAAAAAGCTATTACAAACTTTGTGGCCACTAAAACAGTTGACCTTAGTCCCATTAAAAAGATTAAAGGTGGCGAAGCAGCGAATAGTGTTATTGATAAAGCAGAAGTTACTTTAGTTTTAGATGAAGCGCTATTAAAAGCGCTTGACGAACGTGAAGTTTCTTATACTGTAACGAAAAAAGGAAAAGAGATGACAATCACTTTCCTGGGTAAAAGTGCGCACGGTAGTTTACCAGAATTAGGAAAAAATGCCGCTATTATTTTATTTAAAGAATTAGGAGCATTTTATAATTTAGAATTACTTACGCATTTAGCAAATAAATATGAAGACCCAAGTGGGAAAACAATGAACGCTTACTTAGAAACAG
>CAYTKX010000002.1:0-28096 GCA_964438495.1 uncultured Staphylococcaceae bacterium | reverse complement strand
GCAAATAAATATGAAGACCCAAGTGGGAAAACAATGAACGCTTACTTAGAAACAGAGCTTTTAGGACCTTCAACTTATAATCTAGGCTTAATTAGTTATGACAAAAAGGAATTAACTTTTGTCACTAACTTCCGTTATCCAGAAAACGTTGATTTAGATGCACATTTAGCAAAGCTAAGTGAAGAATTGATGATGGACTTAAGTGTTAAATCAACGAGTAAACATTTACTCTTTGATCCGGAAAGTGCCTTTATTAAAACCTTACTTTCTGCTTATCAAGATGAAACGGGTGACTTTTCTAGTAAACCGCTAGCGATAGGGGGCGGCACTTACGCTAAAGAATGTCCAAACACCGTTGCCTTTGGCAGTGCTTTTAAAGGTCGTTCTGGTGATATTCATTCACCCAATGAACATATTTATATTGATGACTTTTATGCGCAGATGGCTATATACGCCCGCGCTATATATTATTTAGGAACTAAATTATGAGGGTAAGGCATAAGCCGTGGGCTAAAGACTATTTAGCGACGCTTCCTTTTTGCCTAAATATTGATACCTTTGATTTTAAAAAACAATACGCTAATAAAACCTCGCTTGCTCTAGAAATAGGGGTCGGGAAAGGTGACTTTTTAAAGGCGATGATTTTTAAGTTTCCTGAAACTACTTTTTTAGGGGTCGAACTAAACGCTAGTGTTTTAGCGGTCGCCGCGGAGAAGTTAAGTGAATCGCCACCCACTAACTTTAATATTATTAACGCTGATGCCTTATTACTTTTACCATTAATTCCCGATAACGCTATTGACTACATTATTTTAAATCATAGTGATCCGTGGCCAAAGAAACGTCATGAAAAAAGACGATTAACGCATCCTAAATTCGTGGATGAATATTTTAGAGTGCTTAAAAAAGGAGGCGTTCTTATTCTTAAAACGGATAACGATGGCCTTGCTGAATATTCGTATGATGTATTAAATAATTACCCATTTAAAGAAATTAATTATAACGCTGACTATAAAGGAGACGCCGAGTTTGACGCTAAAACTGAATATGAGAATAAATTCACTTTAAAAGGTGTTAAAATAAAGAGAATAGTTGGAAAGAAATAGGTGGATTTATGTTAACAAAACGCGAATTAAAATTATTAGAAAAAGTAACGCAAATTGATGCTATCTCTGGTTTAGAACATCATTTGGCAGCTTTTATTAAAGAAGAATTATTACGTTATGGCTTTACCTTAGTTAAAGATAACTTAGGATCAATCTTTGGGCTTAAAAAAGCGAATGCACCAAATGCCCCGCGCATCATGGTCGCAAGTCATATGGATGAAGTGGGCTTTATGGTCCTTGATATTCAAGATAACGGCATTTTAAAAGCTGAAGCTCGCGGCGGCATCAGTGTGAACACGCTTTTATCGCAAAGAGTACGTTTAACGCTTGATGACGGCACAAAACTTAATGGTAGTATTGGTGCTTTAGCGCCCCATTTAGGCGGAACAAGCGACAAAATCCAAATTAAAGATTTAGACTTTGATTTTGGCTTTACTTCGAAAAGTGATGCAATAGAACGCGGAGTAAGAGTCGGACAAATGATGGTTGTCGATGGTCCTTTCCATGTCTTAAATGGCGGAAAAAGATTACTTGCGAAAGCTTTTGATAATCGCTATGGGGTCTTTATGATGCTTGAGATGGCACGTCATTTCCAAAACATTGATTTACCATATGACTTATATGTTGGGGCGACTGTGCAAGAAGAAGTTGGCTTACGTGGGGCAGAAACAATTGCTGACGTTATTAACCCAGATTTAGCGATTGTTCTTGATTGCTCTCCCGCACGCGACACAATAAGTAAAACTGAAGAAGGGCAATTAGGGGGCGGAATCTTAATTCGTTATTTAGATCGTTCAATGATTGCTTTCCCCGAACTTTTATCGTATCAAGAAAAAAGTGCTGATAAGGTAAAAGTACCATATCAATATTATTCAAGTATGGGTGGCACTGATGCTGGCGCCTTCCATTTACATGGGGCAGGCGTATTAACTTTAACGCATTGCATTTGTGCTCGCTCCTTACATACCGCAGCGACGATTGTCGACACTTCTGACATAAAGGCTGCAAAAAAGGTGTTAATTCATATGTTAAAAGATTTAAATGCGGACAAAATAAATAAATTCCGCGAGTATCGGAGGTAAGAAAATGTTAGAAATCAAGAAAAAGGATGTTGATCGTACTTATCGCTTAACGAATAAAACGTTTCAATTTCCAGAAAGTATTAAAGACCATTTTTACACCGCAAACTATTTTATTAAAACCCACGAAATAATTAAAAATCATCTTCCTGATGTAACGGTGACAATGCAATTTTTCCAACGTAAAGATAACGTAATGGTGGCCGGGATTGATGAAGCAATTGCCTTATTACATACTTTTGCGAAAAACCCTGAAAAGTTAGAAATAAGTGCCCTCCATGATGGTGACATTATTAATGCTAATGAACCAGTATTAAAAGTAAAGGGCCGTTATCAAGATTTTGGTTATTTAGAAAGTTTAATTGATGGTATTTTAACAAGAAGAACGAATGTTGCGACTAATACTTATGATATTTTAGAAGCGGCAAAACCATTAGACGTCTTTTCAATGGCCGATCGCCAAGATGATTACTTAACGCAAGCCGGAGACGGTTACGCTAGTTATATTGCTGGTATTCGAAAATTCTCGACTGATGCCCAAGGCCATTATGTTGGGATTAAAGGAATGGGCACAATCCCTCACGCCTTAATCGCCATGTGTGGCGGGGATTTAGTGAAAGCTTGTGAACTCTATCACCAAACATTTCCGCATGAAAAAATAAGTGCGCTTGTCGATTACACAAATGACTGCGTTACTGAATCATTAAAAGTTGCGCGTCATTTTAAAGACAAATTAGGAGCGGTCCGTTTAGATACTTCACTTTCATTACTTGATGAACATTTTGTGCGCGCTAAAGATTTAGACCCTGCAAATAAAGGGGTAAGTGCAAAACTTGTCTTTGCTGTGCGCGAAGCGCTTGATAAGGAAGGCTTTAATAACGTTAAAATTGTTGTAAGCAGCAGTTTTACTCCGGCAAAAATTAAAGATTTTATTAATAAAAAAGTACCAGTTGACCTCTTTGGGGTTGGTTCATATATTGTCAATACCAAAAGTGTTGGCTTTACGGGTGACGTCGTCGTCGTAAACGGTAAAGATGAAGCAAAAGTCGGACGGCGGGAATATTTTAGTAAACGCTTACAAAATGTTGTATATAAAAAAGACTAATTCTTAGTCTTAATTTGACATTGAAAATATTTTCATATAAAATTGACATGAAAAGAGGTATTTTATTATGAGTGATAACTACAAAGATCGGGTTACAATCTATGAAGTAGCATCAGTTGCCGGCGTTAGTCTTGCAACCGTATCTCGCGTCATTAATAAACATCCAAATGTTTCTGCCGCTACTCGGCAAAAGGTTGAAAACGCCATTCAAAAACTTGGTTATCGGCCAAGTGCTTTAGCGCAAGCTTTAGCGACTAGTAAAACAACAAATATCGGGATTATTATTCCAAGCGCGAACTATGTCTATATTTCAAATATGCTCCATGGCATCATTAATACCGCTAACCGTCTCGGCTATTTAATTACGCTATTTGTGACGGGTGATAGTAAAGAAGACGCATTAACAGCGATGGATAAATTAATTACATCACACGTTGATGGTGCGATTATTTTCGATGATCTTTTTGAAGAAGAAGAAGTTACGCAAATTACAAACTATCAAGTACCAGTCGTCGTTGTCAATAACCGACTTGAACCTGCGGAAAAAGTTGCATGTATTACTTTTGGTTATGAATCAACCTTACGCGAAGACATTATTCGTAATCATTTACATAATAATGATACAAAAATGTATTTTGTAAGTTTACCAAATAATGGGCGTTTACTCGAACGGTTACAACGTAGTTTCGTTAATACCCATAAAGAAGAAAATCGTCCTTATGAAATATTAACGGTCGAAGATAACTATAAAAAGCATTATGAATATTTTTCAGAATACTTTAAAACTGTACGAAGTGGGTTTTTCGTTGCCTATCGTGATTCACTTGCTAACGCCATTGTAAATGCAGCGATGGAAAATGGTCTTAAAGTCCCAGATGATATTGAAGTATTAAGCCTAGTAGGCACACGATACGCAAATCAAATGCGGCCGAAAATTTCCAGTATGATTCTTGATATGGAAAAAGTAGGTACGAAAGCACTTGAACTATTAGTCAACATCTTAGAAGGACAAACTTATATTCCGCGCCAAAAAGTTGTCGCCCCTTATGTTAAAAAAGAAACTACGAAATAGAATTGAGGAATGTTATGAATATTTATGAAGATTTGCGTTACCGCGGTCTTATTAAAGACTTTTCAAATGAAGAAAAAATAAAAGAAATGCTTGCTAAAAGGCAAGTGATTTATTGTGGTTTTGACCCAAGTGCTGCTAGTATGCATATGGGTAATTTTGTGATGATTATGACGCTTATGCGCCTCCAAAGAGCCGGACATAAAATCATTGGTGTCGTCGGTGGTGCTACCGGGATGATTGGTGATCCAAGTGGCAGAAGCAGTGAACGAAACTTATTAGACACTGATAGTTTAAGTCATAATACCCAGCAAATCGCCGCTCAATTAGGGAAATATTTAGATTTAAGCGATAAAAACAAAGGGGAAATGCTTAATAACTATGATTGGTTAAGTAAGATTAATATATTACATTTCCTGCGTGATTATGGTAAATACTTTACTGTTAACTACATGCTTGCAAAAGACGTCGTCGCAAGACGATTAAATGAAGGCATAAGCTACGCTGAATTTAGTTATATGTTACTCCAGTCCGCTGACTTTTTATATTTATATAATAATCACGGAGTAACGATGCAAATAGGTGGCAGTGACCAATGGGGAAATTTAGTAAGTGGACTTGACCTCATTCGTAAGGTGAAAGGAAGTGACGCTGAAGTTGAAGTCATGACTGCCCATTTACTTACCAATAGTGAAGGCGTTAAATTTGGTAAAAGTGTCGATGGCGCACTTTTCATTGATCCAAAGAAATTTAGTCCGTATAAGCTTTACCAATATTTTTATAATGTCGGGGATGAAGACGCTTATAAATACTTAAAAGTCTTTACCTTCTTAACAAAAGAGGAAATTGAAGCGATTAATACTGAACACTTAAAAGCACCGCACTTAAGACTCGCGCAAACAAGACTCGCCCAAGAAATTTTAACAATTGTCCACGGCAAAGAAGCCTTAGAACACGCCTTAAAGATGAGTGAAGCCCTTTTTAGTGGAGACGTAAAAGATTTAAAAGAAGACGATATTATTGAACTTTTTGAAGATATTATTACCCCTTTAGAACAAAACATGAAACTTGAAGACGCTTTAATAGCACTTAAAGCTGCAACTAGTAAAAGAGAAGCCCGTGAACTAATTAACGGTAACTCCATAAGTGTTAACGGCACAAAGGAAAAAGATCCTAATTTAATTTTAGACGAAACATATTTATTACATAATAAGTACGTAATCTTAAAAAGAGGCCGCCGTCAATACTTTGTCGGCGCAATAAATTAAAAACATTATATAGAAATGAAAAAGACCCATCGATAGTTCGGTGGGTCTTTCTTTAATTTTAACTTGACCTAGAGGGCGCGGTTGTAGAATTCAATAATAAGGGCTTCTTGAATATCTTGGGCAACTTCAGTCCGTTCTGGTAAGCGATCAAAGCGGCCACTTAAGTTTTCTTTATCAACAGTGATAAAGGGGACCGGACGATCAACTTTTTCAAGATTGAATCTGAAGAGTTTTAAGTCACGACTTTTTTCAGCAACGCTTATACTAGCACCAACGGGGACTAAGAAGCTTGGGATATCAACTTTTTTACCATCCACTAAAATGTGGCCGTGGTTAACAAGTTGGCGTGCTTGCCTTCTTGTGGACGCTAAACCTAAACGATAAACTAAGTTATCAAGCCGTGATTCGAGAATTTGAATAAACGCTAAACCGGTAACGACATCTTTATTTTTCTTCGCCATTAAGAATAAGCGTTTAAATTGCCGTTCATTGACACCATAAAGGTGACGAAGTTTTTGCTTTTCAATAAGTTGTTTCCCATATTCACTTACTTTACTACGCCGTTTGTTCCCGTGTTGTCCGGGTCCATATGTACGTTTTCTAAGCTCTTCACCTGTTTCAAGGATTGAATAGCCTAAGCGCCGGGAAATTTTCCAACTAGAACCTGTGTATCTCATGTGTTTTCCTCCTTTTCTTTATTTGCATACTAAACAAAAGGTGCAAACCCCTCGTTTCTGGATGTTTATTATTAGTCTTTTCGCCATATAGCTTAGGTTACTTGGATCCTTTAGTGAATAAACATTAGGCAAACGGTGTTTACATGCTGCTTACATGCCTTAATATAATATATTAACTATAACCATTAGTCAAGGTTTAAAGTTACTTTATTTTAAAATCTTCTAATAATTATAATTTAGACTGCTTTACCTAAATCATCACTATCTTCAGGTTGCTTAATAATCGCACAAAAAGTCTCACAACTTTTAGCGTAAGCACAGCCCGCACATGATCTTTTATTTTGGTAAATAAGAAAGAAAATGACACCGACCACCATTAAGATAACGACAAGTAAAATAACAATATCGGCAATACTCATAATAAACCTCCAATTAAAGTTGCCCCTTGATAAATTAAGGTTGCAATTAAAAAGGCAACAGCCGTCTGAATTAAGACTGCTTTTAGCATTTTACGGCTACTACCAAACTCTTTATGCATCGCCCCAATCGCCCCAAAACAAGGAGCGCTAAATAAGTTAAAGGCCATAAAAGCATAAGCAGAAGCCGGGGTAAAGAAGGCAAAGACTGGACTATTAAAGATCGTCGTAGCATTACTACCTTCCCCACTTAAACCAGCAATAATTGATAGTGAAGTAATGACTTGCTCTTTTGCAATTAAGCCTTGAATAATGCTCACCGCAGCCGCCCAACTATTAACACCTAAAAAAGGATAAAAGACCCACGAGAATAGTCTTCCAATATCACTTAAAATACTTTCTTCAATTGGGACACCATATGTGAAAGTCCAATTAAAACTTAATAAGATCCAAATAAAGATTGAAGCAAGGAAAATAATCGAACCAGCCCGTGTAATAAAAGCCGAAGTTTTTTCCCAAGTTGTTTTTAAAACATAATGAAGATTAGGGGCCTTATAAGTTGGTAACTCTTGAATAAAAGGCGAATAGCCACCTTTATATAAAAGTCTTTTCATCACTAAGGCGGTCATCAAAATGACAAAGATTGCTAAAAAGTAAAGTGAAGCACTCACTAAACCGTAATTATCTTTAAAGAAGTAGCCGGCGAATAAAGTAATAATTGGTAACTTAGCGCTGCACGGAATAAATGGAGTTAATAAAATGGTTAAGCGCCGTTCGTTTTCATCATTTATTGTTCGCGTGGCCATAATCGCCGGTACACTACATCCACTCCCGATAATAAAGGGGATTAAAGCTTTACCGGATAAACCAACTTTTCGAAATACGCGGTCAAAGAAAAAGGCAATCCGTGACATATAGCCACTTGCTTCTAAAAAAGCGATTAACAGGAATAAAATAAGTAATTGTGGCACAAAACTAAGCACCGCACCCACACCGGTTAAAATGCCATCAATCATTAAACTAACGGCCCAGGGTGATGCCCCTACATTTTGTAAAAAAGTAGTAAAATGCACACTTATCCACGCAAAAAGGTCTTCAATTAAGCCCGCAAGCGCTTGGCCCACTGGTCCAGCAGATAAGAAGTAAACACTAAACATTATTAAAACAAAAAGCGGAATTGCTAAATATTTATTTAATATAATACGGTCTATTTTATCAGTTAAAGTGCGTGGATTTTCGCGACTTGAAACTGTTTTATCACGTACTTTTTCAATGAATTCATAACGTTGATCAGCGACAACTTGCGGAATATCACTCTCATAATTTTTTGTTAAAGCGAGGCGCTCCTTACTTGTGTCTAATTCAATACGAATTGGTAAACTTTCATCATTTTCTAAAAGTTTAATTGCTAAAAAGCGCCGTTCACGCATTAATATGTTTTCTTCCACTCTTTGAATTTTGCTAAGTAATTCACCTTGATAAATGACAGGATAATTAGAAGTGGAAAAATTGCCTGCTTTTATTAGTTGGATTAATTCTTTAATGCCAGTTCGTTTAAGAGCGCTAATTGGAATAATTGGCACGCCTAAAAGTTTAGAAAGTAATTCGTGATTAATTCTTATCCCTTGTTCAAAGGCAAGGTCAGTCATATTTAAAGCAATAACCATTGGAATATTAAAGTCATATAACTGTGTAGTTAAATATAAACTGCGTTCAATTGCTGTGCTATCAACTATATTAATAATAAGGTCAATTTTTTCTTCAATGAGAAAACGGCGAACAATTTCTTCTTCGGGACTAAAAGGAGAAAGACTATAAATGCCTGGTAAATCAATTATTTCATAATTTGTAGTACGTAAAATTCCACTTTTTCGTTCAATTGTTACTCCCGGCCAATTGCCGACTTTTTGATTTGTCCCCGTTAAAAGATTAAATAATGATGTTTTGCCACTATTTTGATTACCAATAAGGGCTATTCTCATGCGATAACCTCAATTTCAACGTTTTTAACATCGTTTTTACGAACGAGTAAACGGTATCCTCTTAATTCAAGGCATATTGGATCACCGAGGGGGGCAACTTTACTGATGGTAATAATAACACCTCGCGTTATCCCCATATCTAAAAGCCGCTGTTTAGTTGCTAAATCGCCACCATTTATTTGCAAAACGCGGGCCTTTTGCCCTTGTTTCAAGTTATTTAATGTATTTACACTCACTGCTTGAGTAATTCCTTTCGTCTTTTGCATCACTGCTCTCTCAATATACTACATTTAACGACCCTTTCAAAGTAATATTAATGCTTAATTTTAGTAAAATTTGCAAATTGTATCTAAAAAAATTGTATAATATACAATAGTGAGGTTAAAACTTATGAAATTATCCTTTTTTATTACCCCCATCGATATTATATTTATAGTCCTAGCTGTCATTGTAAGTCTTGGTTTAATTATTTTTCTTTTATCAAAATTTGCGTTCCGTGGTGCCAAAAATAAAAAGACCTTAAAATCTTTATCATTAAAATACTCATATGTTCGCGGATTATTACTTGGTGAAAACATTCAATATATTAAACGGATTGAAGCCATTAGTGACATCAACTTGTTAATGCGTCCAGCTTATGATGACTTTTTTGCGCGATTTGAACAACTGCGTAACGTCGAAGATCGCAAAGCAAGCCGGTCCATTCAAATATTAAATGAAGCGCTTGCCGCTGGTCATAAAGAATTCAAGAAAAGTTTAACTGAACATCGCGCGATTATTTTAGATTATGAACGGAAAGTAACGCAACTTTCTAAAGATTTAACGGCGATGATTAAACCAGAATCAGAAATCCGTGAAGAAAGTGTATATGACAAAGAAAAATTACGAATCATTAAAAACATGTATCGTGATAATAAAGATGACTTAGAAATTGTCGTTCCTAGTTTTGAAAAAATCTTTAATCAAATTGAATTACTCTTTAAAGAATATGACACTGCCCTTAACGGTGCCTATTACGATGAAGCACGTATTTACTTAGATAAGATTCGCCAATTTAATGACCAACTTGAAAAAATCTTACAAGTTTTACCGCTTTTAGTGGTAAAAACTACTGTTTTGATTCCCGAGAAGATAAACACTTTAAAACAACGTTATGAAGAAGCAGCAAGTTATAACGTCCCGCTTCACCATTTACGCGTAACTTCAGAAATTGAAAACTTTACTGACCAACTAGTGACCATTCGCCAACAACTAATTCGCTTTGACACTCGTAATGTTGAAGAACGGTTAAATAAAATCGCAGATACGATTGATAACTTAATGGAAAACTTTAACGTTGAAATTGATAAACAACGGGAGTTTGGAGAATTGTATGATCAAACATACTTACACGTTAATGAATTAGAACAACGGTATATCCGCCTTGTAAACCGGATGCCGCAAGTAAAAGAATATTACCAAATTAATCCTCTTTACGAGAAAAAACTCGAAGAAGCCCACGTTTACATTAACTCAATGATGGGTGTAAAACGGAGCCTAGATGCCTTTTTACATAGTGCTACGAAACAACCTTATAGTTTACTTGTTGAGAAAGTTCATCAATTAAAAGAAGAAAGTCAAAAAGTAGAAGAATTAATTCGTGAGTTCCAAAGCTATATTGAAACATTACGGGTTATCGTTGAAGACGGCTTTGCAATCTGTAAAGTATTATTTATTCGCTTTAAAGAATTAGAGGTAATGTTACGCCGCTTAAACGTGGCCACCTATAGTCAAAACTTTGATCAAGACTTTGATAGTGGTTATGCAATGATTAGTGAAATAAGCGCTATTATCCGTAAGCGTCCAATTAATGTTAGTCAAGTTGAAGTATTAACTAATGAACTACGTGATCTTTCCACGCGTTTAGAAAAAACGATTACTGATGACGTAAATTATGCTGAATCCGCCGAACAAGTAATTGTAAGCCTTAATGCTTATCGCCCGCAATTTAGTGATTTACACGCTAAATTACGCGAAGAAGAACAACGTTTCTTTAATGGTCTATTTAAGAATACGTATGAAAATTCAATTGAACAATTAAAGAAATACCAAAACCGTAAACAATGATTTATTTTGATAATGCGAGTACGACGATAATTGACGACCGTGTTTTGAAAACATATCAAACACTCCTTTCGACCTATTTTGCAAATCCAAGCGGTATCCATAGTTTAAGCCGTGATGTCAGTCGCTTACAAGATAAAGCCCGCAAAGAAATATTAAATTCTTTTGGCTATACCAAAGGGAAAGTGATTTTTACAAGTAGTGCAACTGAAGCTAATAACTTAGCGCTTAAAGGCTTATATTTAAATTATCGAAACCGCGGTAATGAAATTATTATTAGTGCTTTTGAACATCCCAGTGTTAAAGAAACGGTTAAGCATTTAGAAAAAGATTATGGAGCGAAAGTAATAACTATTCCGGTAAATAAAGAAGGAATATTAAATATTGAGCACTTTAAAAAAGCGTTATCTTCAAACACCATCCTTGTATCTTTAATGGCGGTGAATAATGAGATTGGTTCCATCAATTTGTTTCACGAAATTAAAGAAATCTTAAAAGATTATCCAAAAGTAATCTTCCATAGCGATGTCACGCAGGCTGTTGGAAAGATTGATGTTTCTTATAATCTATTTGATGCCTTTTCTTTCTCTGCTCATAAGATCCACGGCTTAAAAGGAAGTGGCGCTCTTATTTTACGCGAGAAGTTAAATGTGGCGCCCATTCTTTTTGGTGGGGCGCAAGAAGAAGGACTTCGCGCCGGCACAAGCAATGCCCCAACTAACATCCTTTTAGCAAAAACCGTACGCCTTGCCTTTGCTAGTCAAAATGAAAATTTCAAAAAGGTAAACGTCTTAGCGATGACGCTCCAGCAAAAGCTAAATGAACATCCTGATCTCTTCATCATTAATTCATCAACTGCTAATCCTTACATTGTAAATTTCTCATTACTAAAAGCAAAAGCCTCGGTTGTCTTAAACGGATTAGAAAATGAAGGAATATATGTTGGCACCACTGCCTCTTGCAGTGCGAAGCTACATGAACCGTCGCAAAGTGTCTTAGCGACAACAAATGACTCAACAAGAGCCCATAACGCATTAAGAGTAAGCTTTAGTGCCTTGAATAGTGTTGAAGAAGTAAATGCCTTCTTTAAAGTATTATTGCCCCTCGCGAAAGGAGATAACAATGAATAAAAAACTAATGATCCATTTTGGTGAACTATACACTAAAGGAAAAAACCGTCGTGATTTTATTAATAAATTACGCGATAACATAAATCATGCCTTAAAGAAATATCATCTACAAATCGAAACGAAGCATGATCATATATATTTAAGTAAATTTAATGAAAGTAATATGGAAGATGTCATTAATGTTTTACAAAATATAAGTGGTATTCACGCGATAAGTGAAGTCATCTTTTTACCTCGAAATCTTGAAGAAGTAAAAGCCTATGCCTTAGCGTTAATTAAAAAAGAAGAGTATAAAACTTTTAAAGTGATCACTAAACGAAAAGATAAAAATTTCGAATTACGAAGTGATCAAATTAATCGGGAAATCGCTAGTCACATCTTAAAAAATCACGCCATCAAAGTCGATGTTCATAATCCCGAATTTGCCTTGCGTCTTGAAATTGATTTTGAATATATTATTGTGGTTGGTAAAAGATATGACGGATTAGGCGGCTACCCCCTTGGTGCTTCCGGCAAAGGCTTAGTGCTTTTAAGTGGAGGTATAGATTCACCAGTCGCTGCTTATTTAACGATGCGCCGGGGCATTAAAATAAGTGCGATTCACTTTGCCGCTCCCCCATATACTTCCGCTGAAGTGTTAAAGAAAATCGAAGACATAACCCGCAAATTAAATGCCTTTCAACCAACAATTCGCCTCTATATTGTGCCATTTACTGATTTACAGCTTGAAATCTATAAAGAAGTTCCCCATAATTACGCAATTACAATTATGCGCCGCATGATGGTACGTATCGCGCAAATAGTCGCGAAACGCCATAACTTAAAAATATTAGTAACCGGTGAATCGCTTGGTCAAGTTGCTAGCCAAACCTTAGAATCATTAGTCGTTATTAATGAAGTAACAAACTATCCAATTATTCGTCCGTTAGCGACCGTTGATAAAAATGAGATTATAAAGATTGCCAAGCAAATCGATACTTACGATATATCAATCTTACCCTATGAAGATTGCTGCACGATCTTTGAAGTGAAAAACCCAGTAACAAGTCCCCGTCTTGATGAAGTCTTAGAATATGAAAGTCGCTTTGACTATCAAAGTTTCATCAGTGAAGCAATCGGCGGAATAACAAAGGTTGATATAAGCATTAATGATGAAGAAGATGAATTATTCTAAATAAAAAAGCTCCCAAGCGGGAGCATTTTATTTTAAGATTAAAGTTCTTATTTCGCTAAAGCTTTTTTAGCAGTTTCGGTTAAACCTTTGAATGTTTCAAAGTCATGAATTGCAAGTTCACTAAGCATTTTGCGGTTCACATTAATGTTTGCAAGTTTTAAACCGTGCATGAATTGGCTGTAGCTAATTTCACATAATCTGCAACCAGCGTTAATGCGTTTAATCCAAAGTTTACGATATTCGCTTTTTACTTTACGACGATCGTTATATGCGTATTGTAAGGAGTGCATTACTTGTTCTTTAGCAGTTCTAAAGAGTAAGTGTTTCGAACCAAAATAACCTTTGGCTTGTTTTAATACTTTTTTCCGTCTAGCTCTTGTAGCGGGTGAGTTTTTTACACGTGGCATTCTTTTCTCCTCCTAGTTTTGGATCAAATACTTAATCCGTTTGTAGTCACTTTTGTGGACTAATTGGGATTTCCGTAATTGACGTTTTTGTTTAGTTGTTTTGCGGGGGGCTAAGTGCGACGTATACGCAGAACTACGCACTAATTTGCCGGATTTGGTGACTTTAACACGTTTGGTTAAAGAACTTTTACTTTTCATTTTTGGCATGAAACTTCCTCCTATTTCTTAATCTTACTCGCAAGAATCAAACTTAAGTTACGACCTTCGAGAGCGGCTTTCTTTTCGATGTTTGCATACTCTTCCACTAAGGCAACAAAATTATCTAAGATTTTTTCGCCGACATCAATGTGGGCCATTTGCCGACCCCGGAAGCGAATCGTAACTTTAACTTTATCGCCAGCTTGTAAGAATTCACGTGCTTTCTTGGCTTTTGTTTCAAGGTCATGGACATCAATTACTGGTGACATCCGGATTTCCTTAAGTTCCACGATTTTTTGTCTTCTTCTTTGTTCTTTTGCCCGTTTTTGTTGTTCAAAACGGTATTTGGAATAGTTCATCATTTTACAAACGGGTGGTTTTCCGTTTGGATTAACACAATATAAATCTAGTTCATATTGGTTGCTTGCAAGATCGATTGCAGCCCGGGTTTTCATCACTCCGAGTTGTTCGCCGTTTGGTCCGATTACGAGTACTTCAGGGAAACGAATGTTTTCGTTTACTAATTCGACACTACGTTCGGGCCGTTCTCTGTTTGGGTTATAAATAAGCTTGTCCTCCTAAATTTCATTTAAAAAGCGGGTACCGTAGAGATACCCGCATTACATAAACGTTTTTTGTTTACTGTGACATCAACCAATTTACGATGTAAATCTGGTGAGAAGCGGGCGCTTCTACTTTCCACTTTTTAGACCTTATTAAAATACCATGAATGATATTATTTGTCAAATTTTTTAATTATTTTATCGCTAATTCGTATAAACGCGCAACTTCATTCCAGTTTACGACATGGAAGAAGGCACTTACGTAATCTGGACGACGGTTTTGATAATGTAAGTAATAGGCGTGTTCCCAGACGTCAAGTGCTAAAATAGGTGTTCCTTCAAGAAGTGGTGTATCTTGGTTTGGGGTGCTTAAAACTTTTAAACCATTTCCTGGGGTGACAATAAGCCAAGCCCAGCCTGATCCAAAACGTGTTTTCGCGGCATTACTAAATGCTTCTTTAAAAGCATCAAATGAGCCAAAGCTTTCGACGATAGCGTCTAATAAACGACCTTTTGGTCCTTTGCCATCATTAACTTCTAAGATTGACCAAAAGAGTTGATGGTTATAATGGCCACCACCATTATTTTGAACCGCACCGCGAATTGAAGATGGTAACTTATCAAGATTGGTAAGTAACTTTTCTAGATTCCATGTAGCGAATTTAGGTTCTTTTTCAAGGGCTGCATTTAAGTTGTTAATGTAGGCTTGATGGTGTTTTGTGTGATGAATTTCCATAGTACGAGCATCAAAATAAGGTTCTAATGCACTATAAGCATATGGAAGTGGTGCTAATTTAAATGACATATTTTTGTCCTCCTTTTACTATATTATTATCGCACTAAAAGGGAGAAATACGCCCTTTTATGCTTTATTTTTAATTTCAAGTTGAATTTTCTTTACAAATTCTTTATACGGAACACTAATTTGTGCACTCTCACCAAATTGACGATAAGTAACGTTATTTTCACTTACTTCTTTGTCACCAATTACTAAGGTGTATGGTATTTTTGCTACTTGTGTTTGCCGTAAGCGATAACCAAGTTTTTCGTTAGCAGCGTTTAGCTCAACCCGTAATCCTAATTTTTGTAAACGACGGACAACTTTTTTACTATGGTTTAAATGTGCTTCATTATTAACAGGTAGAACACTTATTTGTGTGGGACTAAACCAAAGCGGAAATGCTCCAGCGTAATGTTCAATTAAAATGCCAATAAAGCGTTCGATAGAACCAAATACTGCCCGGTGTAACATGATAGGCCGTACTTTTTGGTTATGGCTATCAATATAAAACATGTCAAAGCGTTCGGGTAAGTTCATATCAAGTTGAATCGTTCCACATTGCCAAATACGGCCAATGGAATCTTTAAGTTTAAAGTCAAGTTTTGGTCCGTAAAATGCGCCATCGCCTTCGTTAATCTTAAAAGGAATGCCGCTAGCCTTACATGCTTTAGCAAGGGCTTTTTCACTTTCGTTCCATATTTTAATGTCGCCGATATATTTAGATTCTGGGCGCGTTGATAATTCAATATGGTAGGAGAGGTTAAAGGTTTTATAAACTTCATCATAAAGTTTTAATAATCTTTTAATCTCACTTTGTAATTGATCTTTACGGCAGAAGATGTGGGCATCATCTTGGGTAAAGTTACGTACTCTAAATAAACCGTTTAACGCCCCACTAGCTTCGTGACGATGGACGTTGCCATGTTCGGCTAAACGAATTGGTAAATCTTTATAAGAATGAAGGCCATTATTATAAATTAAGATTGAACCAGGACAGTTCATCGGTTTAACGGCGAAATCTTTTTCATCAATCTTCGTCGTATACATATTATCGCGGTAATTAGCCCAGTGGCCACTTATTTCCCAAAGTTCTTTACTAAGCAGTGTCGGCGTTTTAATAAATTCATAACCCGCCTCATGTTGCTTTTTAATCCACCAATGTTCGAGTTCATGATATAAAATCATACCTTTTTCTAACCAAAAGGGGAAGCCCGGGCCGTATTCACTAAGCATAAATAAACCAAGTTCTTTACCAAGTTTGCGGTGATCTCTTTTTTTAGCTTCTTCAAGGTTATGAAGATGGGCGTCTAAGGCTTCTTTAGTAAAGAAAGCAACACCATAAATTCTCGTTAACTGTTTACGTGAAGAATCGCCGCGCCAATAAGCACCGGCTAAACTTAAAAGCTTAAAATGACGAACATAACGAGTACTTGGCATATGGGGGCCATAGCATAAATCAATGAAGTCCCCTTGGGTATAAACACTGATTCGTTCGGTAATTTCATTAATTAATTCAACCTTATATTCATTGTTTTTAAAGATTTCAAGTGCATCTTTCTTACTAACAATCTTTAAACTTAAAGGGAAATCTTTTTTGGAAAATTCATTCATTCTTTTTTCGATTTCAAGAAGGTCACCGTCATTAATAACGGTCGTACCAAAATCAACATCATAATAAAAGCCTTCGCTTATTGCCGGACCAATACCAAATTTGGCGTGGGGATATAAACTTAAAATTGCTTGCGCCATTAAGTGCGCGGCATCATGATTTAAAATCGCAAATGCTTCAGGATCATCTTTGGTCACAAAAGCAAACTCTCCTCCGCTTTGTAGGGGAGTGGCTAAATCATATAATTCCCCGTTAAGTTTATACACTAAAACATCGCTTTTATTCGTGACGCCAAGTCTTTTAATAAGACTAAAGCCATTTTCATTTTCATTTAATATGAATTTTTCATTGTTGTATTTAATTTCCATAATCTTTCTCCTTTTAAATAAAAAAACGCCCACTTAAGGACGCTATTTTGCGCGGTACCACCTTAATTCATGTTGCCATGCTCTCAATTAGTCGTAACGTGACTAGCGATTGACTCATCGTCAATGTGCTCGAAAGTGGTAAGTTGAGTTATCCCTTCTTAGTTTCCACCACCCACTAAGTCTCTAGCAAGGAATAAAGCAACCCATATCTTTGTCGTTGCATAATTAATATACTATTAATAACGTGAATAAGCAATTACAATTTATCGTTTTTGATATTTTATTAGGCCGTAGCTTGCCGTGCCAACAAGGCCAGCGTCTTCACTAAATTTAGCAATGGTAATATTTGCCCCTTTAACACTTGCTTTTAAACGGTCCCAAAAAAGATGTTTTGATTTTAAAACGCCACCGGTTACAGCAATAACATCTGGGGTAAAGGCATCATTTACATAATTGAAGAAGTCACTAATTAAAATAAACCAATCTTCAAAAATCTTTAAGGCGTAAGGCACTCCTTTTTCAACATCGGCAAAAAATGCTTTCCCGTTAGCGTAATAGATATTATTTAAGGCTGCAAGTTTAACAACCCCATCCCCTGAAGCAATCTTTTCAAGTTCATAAAAGCCCCCCTTATAACTAACAAGGGTATGACCAATTTCGACACTTGGATTTTTAATATCATTACCAACGACTAAACAACCGCCAATGCCGGTACTAATCGTAATAAAATAAGTACTTTGATACTTTTTACCAGCGCCCGCGTAAGCTTCGGCAAACGCTGCCATCTCGGCGTCATTACGAATCGAAACTGGTAATTTAAACCGTTTAGTAAGCGGGGTAACTAAGTCAATTTCTTTAATCCCAATATTTGGCAATTCATCAATAAAGCCGCTTTCCCGCACTCTTCCGGGCACGCCAATTGAAATAGCAACCGGGTCATATTTATTTAAGTTTAATTGGGTTATTATTCCAATCACTTGCGCAATGAAAAGTTCCTTATCATGCCGTAAAGTACTTTCTTTTTTAACTTCGATTAACGTATTATTTTGATCAGCGATGGCTGCTCTAATATTTGTGCCACCAATATCAAGGGCAATAATAAACATTAAATATCTCCTAATTCATTAACGGCGACAATCCGTAAGAAGTTGGTCGTTCCCGTTCCCGTTGGGGTGCCCCCGGTAATAATGATATTATCCTTTGCGGCTAGACCAAGTTGGCGCATTTTAATAAGCGAGAACGCTTCCATATCTTCAATTAATTGTGGTAATTTCTTTACAACAATACTAAATATACCAAAGTATGGGGCAACTTTCATGCCAGCGTCAGGACTTGAAGTAATCATGACAATCGGACATTTTGGCCGGGATTTTGAAATCCTGATCGCACTATTGCCAGTTTCACTAAAACAAACAATTGCTTTTGCGTCAATTAAGTTTGCAGTCGAGGCCACACTGGTCGCTATTGCATCATTTCGTTCTTTCTTTGAATAGTTATAACCAAAGTTAGCAAGTTGGGTATATGGTAAAAATTGTTCCATTGTAATGGCAATTCGTTGTTGCATGGCCGCACTTTCCACTGGATAATGTCCGCTTGCCGTTTCCGCGCTTAACATCACCGCATCGGCCCCTTCTTTAATGGCGGTAGCGACGTCACTTACTTCCGCTCTCGTTGGTAAAGGATTTAATTGCATACTATCTAGCATTTGCGTTGCAACAATAACGGGTTTACCAAGTTTACGACATTCTAAAATTAAATCACTTTGCATTACGGGGACGAGTTCAGGAGCAATTTCTACCCCCATATCACCGCGAGCAATCATAATTCCATCAGCGATTTCTAATATTTCTTTAATATTTTCGACGCCTTCCATATTTTCAATCTTGGCAAAGACTTGAATATTATCACCGCCAAGTTCATGTAAAAACTCTTTAATGGTAACAATGTCTTGTTTCGTTCTTGTAAAGCTTGCCGCGACAATATTAACTCCGGCCTTGACGCCAAAGGCAATATCATTGCGATCTTTTTCGGAAAGCGCAGGTAATTTAAGCCGGGCACTTGGAATATTAACCCCTTTCCGGTCTTTAACGATATGAGTATTAAAAGCTCTTGTCGTAATAATCTTCGCTTTTTTATCAATTGCTAACACATCAAGCCGTAATTTACCGTCATCAATTTTAATAGCGTCGCCGACTTTAATGTCATAAATCAATTCCGGATAATTAACACTAAAGTCAGTAGAGTTTCCTAAAATATCATCCATATGGATGCGTACTTCGCTATCTTTAATAATTTCGGCACTACCGCCATCAAAAAAGCGACAGCGAATTTCTGGTCCTGCAGTATCTAGCATAATCGGCAAATAAATATGCCGTTTAATTAATTCTTTTGATATATCTATAATCTTTTGATGCGTTTCATACGTTCCGTGCGAGAAGTTAACGCGCATCACGTTAATTCCTGCATCAATTAATTTTTCAACGGTTTCAATTGTATTACTGGCTGGGCCAATTGTCGCAACAATTTTCGTTTTTTTGGAAATATTTAACATAAAAACACCTTTCTATTTCAGTTTATCAATAAGATTGATTAATTCAGTTAAATTTGGATTGAGTGATTTTGCCGTTGATTCAATCGGGGTACTAGTAAGCCGCCCATTAATAATACCAACACAAACATTATCAATATTGGCGGCAATAAGTTCGATGGCATAAATCCCAAAACGTGCGGCTAAGACGCGGTCGGCGGCACTCGGCGAACCACCGCGTTGAATTCGTCCTAAAACTTCAACTTTCGTATCATAGCCAGTTTCGCGAATGATTTTATCCTTAAAAGCTTTTAAATCATCAAATTGTTTTTCACTCACAATGACTAAAGCGTGGCGAGCGTGCGTAAGGTTAATATTTTTAAGCGTTTCAATAATTTCTTCTTCACTTGGGCGATGTTCAGGAGAAATAATTAAATCAACCCCACATGCCGTTCCCCCATAAAGCGCTAAATCACCGCAGCGATTACCCATTACTTCAATAATTGAACACCGGTGGTGACTAGAAGAAGTATCACGCAGTTTGTCAACAGCTTCTGTAATAGTATTTAAGGCGGTATCAAAGCCAATTGTTTGTTCCGTACCCATCACATCATTATCAATGGTCGCGGGAATACCAATAACGTTAATCCCAAAACGACTTAAAGCATAAGCGCCCCGATACGTACCGTCGCCCCCGATAACTACTAAATTAGTAATTCCGTGTTTCTTTAATTGATCAGCGGCTTTTTTAATAACAGTTTCTTGGCGAAATTCAGGAAAACGGCCAGTTTTTAAAATCGTTCCGCCGCGCATTAAAATTTCACTAACTGTCGTCCGATTAGCAAGTACGATATTATCTTCAACGATTCCACGAAAGCCCTCGTAGATGGCATACATTTCAAAATCATGCATTAGTCCTGCACGAATGACCGCTCTAATGGCGGCATTCATTCCCGGAGCGTCGCCCCCGGAAGTTAAGACAGCAACTTTAATTTTCATAAGCGTATCTCCAATCATTATTTATTTTATCATGTTTCTATCTTTTGGGGTCTTAACATTATGTTATAATGTGTTTACATATGCGATTAGTGAAAAGTAGTGATTTTTATACCGTTAAAGTAAGAGGATACATAACAAGTTTGCATCTTGATGTATTAGATTTACTTTATCAACCGATTATTGGCTTTGCCCCAACTTCAATTTATCGTTATTTATACGCGACACGTGATTTTAGAAGTGGTGATCCTTTATCTTTTAGTCTTATCCATAATCATCTTGGTTTTACCTATGATCAAATTGCGATTGCGATTAATCGGCTTGAAGGACTCGGCCTTGTCCGTTCTTTTCTTAACGCTCGCCCCGAGTTTAATGAATTCGTACTTGAATTATATGCCCCTAAAGACCCGGCTGAATTTAGTAATGACAAAATATTTATGCATTTATTAAATGATATTTTAGGGCCCCGGCATACGCAAGAATTACTAAGTATCTTTATGCTTGATCAAGAAACTATTAATCAAGAAGAAACAACCGCTGATTTTGCTTCAATTTACGGTCCACAAGTCCAAGATATGAAACCCGAAGACTTTTATGAAGGACAAACTCTACAAAATAAAGTTGGCAAAATTAAAATTGCCTTTGATGAAGTACTATTTTTAAACCTCTTAACGAAGATACGGAAAATTTTACCAAATGCTTTATCAAAAAATGAAGTTAAAATGCTCATTCAAGTTGCCGGACTCTATGATTTAACCGAAGAAGCACTCGCTAATTTAGTCGGTGATTATTATAACGCCAGTGAACCGTTTGGCCACCGTGTTGATATTAGTGCAATGCAAAGTAGTCTCCAAGAAATTATTAAATTCCCAATCATTAGCAAAACTTTCCGCCGTCCCGTACAAAAAATAAGTGGGGAAAGCGAAATGATTAAAAATATCAACGAAATGGAAACAAAAGGTCCAATTGATTATTTAATCTCTTTAAACAAAGGGACAAAGATTGCCCCTGCTGACCAAAAAATATTAAACGATTTAGCGTTTGATTATAATTTAACGCCCCCCGTAATTAATGCCCTTATCTTTTATACTTTAAAACATAATGATAACCAATTAATTCGTGCTTTAATGGAGAAAAACGCTAGTCTTCTCGTCCGTTCAAAAGCTAAAAACGCCCTTGATGCGTTAGATGTTTTAGAAAGACCACCCGTAAAAAAAGAGCGGAGATCAAGAGTGAAAGCAGAAAAAAAAGTTGAACCAAAAGAAGAAGCTATAAACGCAAACGACTTAGAAGATGATATTTGGGATGAAATTAAGGATTTATAATGAGTAAAAGTTATATTGAAAGAAAGCCAGAAGAATTAAAAAAGATTCGTCGTGAATTAAAAGCCGCGCTTAAAAAACATGAAGAGCTGCAACTTATTTTAAAGTCTTTAAATATTGATGAAACGATGGTGGACGCTAATCTTGGTCTTTTAGCCGATTACGCTGATAGTTTAGATGAAGTTAAAGCATGCCGCGAAGCTGGTAAATGTTTACATAATGGTGGCTATCACGCTTATAAACTTATTGTGGACCGGCAATATTTATCGTTAGTGCCCGAAACATGTCCGGTCTATTACGAATCCCAAAAAGCTTTTCTTCGTTATCGCTTCCGTGATTTTCCCCAAGAATTTATGAACTATCGCATTAAAGATAATCCGCGGCGTCCTGGTTTTGCTGGATTTATGCGTGAACTTGCCGCCTTTTATAAACAAAAGTCAAATCTCATCTTTGCAAGTGCCCCCTTTGACGCTGGAGCACTTCGTTATGCCGTAAGTGTCTTTAATCAAATTGTTGATGAAATGCCGGAAGTTACCGCTGCGGTTATTGATTTTCCTTATTTTATAAGAGAACACGCTGGTGACTTTTATCGGCAAAAAGAAGAACTTGATACATTACTAAATCAGTTAATTGAAATCGATTACTTACTAATTCATAATTTTGGCAATGAAGAAATCAATAAATTAGTAAGAGATGCTTTTACCTTCCCTTTAATAAAAGAACGGATACGCTTAAAAAAACCAACAATCATCCTTAGTGAATTATCGCTTAATGACATTCGCTATCTTCATGATTACACAGGAAAAGATGTGCGAACTCGACAAATTATTGAAGCGATAAGAAATAATATTAAAGAAGAATTTAGTCTAAAAGGTATCGCTCTTTAAAAGTATTAAACTTAGTGATCAATTCATCAATGGTACCGTCATTAATGATTATATAGTCAATCTTATGACGTTTTTTTAAATACATTTGATCAGCGTTTATGCCAAGCGTATCACCGCGCGCTTTTAAGTTTTGCATTTGCCGTGTTAATGAAACTTCAACGCCAATAATGTAGTCAAATAGCTCATTCACTTTATGTGAGAAAAGGACGGGAATTTCAAAATATATTGTTTTTGCAGTGCTATTTTCAATTATTTTTACTATCTCGGCTTTAACTAAGGGATGAATGACGTCATTGACAATTTTAATGGCTTTAGGATTTTCTTTTAGAAAAGCTTTTAATAGTTGGATATCAAACTTGTCGTTTTTGTTTAGATTAATTCCTAATTTCTTTTCCAATTTAGCGACGACTTTCCGCTCGTTATAAAGGGACTTCGCTAAAGTGTCAGTATCAATAACAAGCGAGCCATCATTTGAAAGTGCTTTGGATATTTCAGTTTTTCCTGACGCTTTTTGGCCAGTGATTGCGACTGTTTGCGGCCGCGTTTTATTTACTTGGCAATAAGGGCAAAAAGTTGTGCCTCTTCCACCAACAAAAATCTTTTTAAATAAAATGTTACAAGTAGGACATCTTTCATCGACTTTTCCATAAGCATGAAGTTGGACTTGAAAGTTGCCGCTTACTCCTTGTGCGGGAGCGTATGAGCGAACCGTCGTGCCTCCTGCTTTAATAGCGTTATTTAAAACGGCGATACTTTCTTTGACAACTAAAGTAATATCTTCTTTTGTTAAAGTGTTTGCAGGGGTTAAAGGATTAATATTACTTAAATATAAAACTTCATCGACATAAATATTACCGAGCCCACTCATTAGCTTTTGATCAAGAAGAACTAGTTTAATTGGGGCTTTTCTTTTGATTACCTTTTTATAATATTCATCAACATTTATCTCAAAAGGTTCTGGCCCAACATTTAACATTGATTTTGTCTTTAAATATGTGTCTTTAGTCGATAGTTCCATCTTTCCAAATTGCCGAGAATCATCATAACATAAGCGTCTTCCATCTTCTAAAACAAAGATTACATGAGCGTATCGTGAATCTTCGCCGCCCTTTAATACTTCAATAAACTTGCCTTCCATCCGTAAATGAGAAAGCATTATTAAATCCGTGTCAAAAGTAAAGATTAAATACTTTCCGCGTCTTTTGACCTCTTTAAAAGTACGTCCTTTTAAGGCTTTTTTAAAGTCGTTTACGTCACCGGTAATAATGCCTTTTTTATGGACGATTACTTCACTTATTTTAGCGTCAATAATAAAGGTGTTTAATATTTTTTTAACCGTTTCAACTTCTGGTAATTCTGGCATATTTACTCCTAACTAGCGCTAAACCAATCTTTGCCAATGCTACGTTCAGCCTTTAATTTAAGTGGTAAGTCAAACACATTTTCCATAATGCTAACAATGTCATCGACAATATGGCTTTCACTTTCATCAAGGGCAAATATTAGTTCGTCATGTACTTGGGAAATTAGTTTTGTTTTATAATTATTTTCGCTTAAAAAAGCATCAACTTTAATCATTGCAAGTTTAATTAAATCTGCGGCGCTTCCTTGAATAGGAGCGTTCATTGCTGCTCTTTTTGCAAACTCACGGGTTTGATAATTTGGATCATTTATTTGCGGAATATAGCGTTTTCGTCCGGTTAAAGTCGTAACATAACCTTCATTTTGCAACTCATTGATGATATTTTGGCGATAAGTCCATACTTCGGGATAGGCACTGAAAAAGCCTTGAATGATGCTTCGTCCTTCACCAATACTTATATCTAATTGCTCGCTTAAGCCAAAGTCACTAATACCGTAAACAATACCAAAGTTTACTGCCTTAGCTTTTCGTCTTGCGAAACTTAAATCTTCAAGTGGGAAAAGCCGGGCGGCTGTTTCGTTATGAATGTCGTGGCCCTCGTTAAATATCTTAATAAGCGAAGGCACATTAGCGATACAAGCAAGTAAACGCAATTCAATTTGACTGTAGTCAATTGCGAGCACTAATTTATCACCAGCGTGAAATGCTTTCCGTAGTTCACGGCCTTCATCATTACGAATACTTATATTTTGTAAGTTAGGATCATTACTACTTAAGCGTCCCGTGCTCGTTGTTGCTTGATTAAAAGAACTATGCACTTTGCCGTCTTCATAAATATGGGTGCTAAAGCCATCGATATATGTTGTTACAATCTTAAAATATTTCCGATATTCAAGTAGCAGGGGAATAATCGGATGATCTTTTTCTAATTTCGTTAAAACATCAACTGCGGTTGAACGTTTTTTAATCATTTTAAGCCCTAATTCATCAAAAAGGACCGCTGCCACTTGTTGCGGTGAATTTATATTAAACTCATGGCCTGCTGCTTCATAAATTTGGAGAGTAAGCTTTTCTAAAATCGCTTTATACTCTTCCCCAATCTCGTTTAATATATGTCGATCAACGGGAAAGCCTTCAATTTCCATCTTTGTTAAGACGCTGGTAAGTGGTTTTTCAATCGTTTCATATACTTGAAGTAAACCTTCATTTTTAAGCTTTTGTAATCCATTCGTATATATTTCTTTTAAGTTATGGACTAAGATTGGTAATAATAATTCTTCGTTATTAGTCGCACTTACCCCATGTGTTAATAAAAAAGATTGAATATTAGCGCTTATGTTAGTGTCATAAACGTAAGTTAAGATTAATGCATCGTTTAATAGACCTTTTACTTCAATCTCCGCCTTATGTAAAATAACGACGGCTCGCTTAATATCATAACTATATTTAGTTATCTTTTCATCACTAAATAGTTTGCGAAGTGTCTCGTCTTTTTTAAAGTCATCAAACTCGATCATATATACATTTTTACCAATTCCTAAATATAAAAGTAGCGGCAAACTCCGGTAATAAGGACCATCGGTGCTTGTTAGATAAAATGAAAACTCTTTAATGTTTTTTTCTTTAATCTCTTTATGATTTTTAATAACTTCAACCCGTATTTCATTACTACTTTGGCTTGAATAGTTTAAGTTATTAATAAATTGACGCATT
This sequence comes from uncultured Staphylococcaceae bacterium, assembly GCA_964438495.1. Taxonomy (GTDB): domain Bacteria; phylum Bacillota_I; class Bacilli_A; order RFN20; family CAG-826; genus UBA1361. The sequence goes on along the minus strand of CAYTKX010000002.1, from coordinate 2,253 downwards.
TCATATTTTTCACTAAACGCTTGTACAAGACTAGCGTCGTAACCTTCATAATGATATGTATCAAGTGTTAAATTATGGGGAATATCAGTAATTAACGTAGCAAGGCGCTTTGATTCCCGGGCTAAATCAGCGTACTCACGAATGTTTTCACCAATTTTGCCGTTAATGTTCGGTGAAGCTTCAATAATTGCTTCAAGACTTCCGTATTCTTTTAATAAACGTTGAGCGGTTATTTTACCAACGCCTGGAATACCTTTTAAGTTATCGCTTGGGTCGCCTAGAAGGCCTTTATAATCAGTAGCTTGATGTGCGTGATACCCAAAAGTTTCATATAAAGTTTCTGGGTCAAGCGTTAAAACATCACTTAGCCCACGGCGAATAAGTTTAACATTAATATTATCACTCACTAATTGTAAATAATCTTGGTCACTCGTAAATAGTTCGACTTTAAAGCCTTCTTTTTCCGCTTTATGCGCTAAAGTGCCCGCTAGGTCATCGGCTTCATAGCCGACTAATTCAGCGTGAGGAATGGATAAGGCATCTAAAAATTCCCGCGCGATAGGAAACTGGGTAATAAGCTCCTCGGGAACTTGGGGCCGTCCTGCTTTATAATCTTCATATTCTTTATGACGAAAAGTCTTTTCGCCAGTATCAAAAGCGACAAAAAGATGATCTCCGGCATTTAAATCATTTAAAATGCGGACCATCATGTTTGCAAAAGCAAATATGGCATTCGTCGGTATCCCACTTTTCGTGCGCATAATTTTATCGACGCCGGCATAAGCAGTCGCATAATACGCTCTAAAAAGAAGGGAATTGCCATCAATAATAATAAATCGTTTATTCATGTTCTAACCTTTCTAACGTGCTAACAAGTATTTGTTTTTCATTGTCTTTAATTTCTATTCTACCTTCCACTTTATATATTTCATTAGTCGATAACGGTTCTTTTAAGGCGCTAAAAGTTGTAGGGAAGATGACTAAGTTTAATATATCAGTGTAATTACTTAAAGTCGCAAACGCCATGCGGTCGCCTTTTTTCGTCTTAACTTCGCGGTAGCTTACTAAAAGACCAAAAGTAGTGACAAACCCGCTTTCTATTTCCCTTAGTTTAGATAAAGGTACGGCCCCATCTACTTTTACAAGCGCTAACGGATTCATAGTTAAAGGAAAACGCAATCTTTTAACTTCATTTTCGGTCCTTAGTTTAAGGTCTTCAACCGGTTCTTCAACGATAATCGTTGTTAAAGCGTTCTCATTATCAAAAAGTTTAACTTCTAGAATTGGCAGAAAACTTGCTAATAGTTTCTTTAAATAATCCCGGTTTTTGTTAAATGCATCAAGCGCTCCACTTTCAATAAGAGCAATAAACTCTTCATTTGTAATGCCTGCGTTATAGGCGCGGAAGAAGAAGTTTTCTAAAGATACAAAAGGTCTTTCCTCGCGTAATCTTATGATTGTACGGGTAGATTCGATGTTTAAGCCGTTAATTTCACTAAGCGGGAACAGTAAGTCATTACCGCTTTTAATAAATTCAGTTGTTGATTTTAAAATATTAGGAGGTAATAAATTAATATTTAATACTTTTAATTCATTGCGCACTAATTGGAATTTATTACGATCATTAATTGTTGATTTTAATATTTCTTTATAAAACTCATGAGGATAATATGTTTTTAAATACGCTAAAGCCATCGTTATCATCGCATAAACAACTGAGTGACTCTTATTGAAACCGTAATCAGCGAACTTTAAAATGTCATTAAAGACTTTGATTGCTTCTTTTTCTTTATAACCTTTAAGTTTCGCTCCTTTTAAAAACGCTCCTTTTTGTTCTAAAATAATCTTTTCATCTTTTTTGCTAATGGCACGGCGTAATAAATCAGCCTCCGCTAAGTTAAATCCCGCCATTACACTTACAAGCTGCATAATTTGTTCTTGGTAAATAATAATGCCGTATGTTGGCGCTAAAATTTCTTTAAGCTCATCATTTAAGTATGAAATTTCAACTTTTTCATGTTTACGATAAGCGTAGTCGCCAATATATTCCATTGGTCCAGGTCGATAAAGCGCTAAAAGGGCACTGACATCATCAAAGTTTTCCGGTCGAACTTGTTTAATCGCGCGTCCCATACCGCCACTTTCTAATTGGAATAGCCCAATCGTCAGTCCGTCGCGTATTACTTTATAAATTGAAGGGTCATCAAAGTTTAAATCATAAAAGTTAAGATGGGCATCATAAAGGTTATTTAT
>CAYTKX010000001.1:0-44711 GCA_964438495.1 uncultured Staphylococcaceae bacterium | reverse complement strand
GGGCACTAATATTTTAATACACAGATTAGGAAACGACAATGTTAACGATTTTGTTTGGGACAACGATGACGCGTCTAATCGTCATTCCATCGATAAAGCGTTGGACGTTTTCTAAGTCAAGCGCCATTTGTTCAAGCTTTTCTTTGCTTTCATTTAATGAGGCTTTCATTGTCGCCCGTAGTTTTCCGTTTACTTGAACGGCTATTTCTACTTCATTGACGACAAGTTTTGCTTCGTCATACGTTGGCCACGCTTCATACGTAATAGTCTCAACATCACTAAACTGACTATAAAGTTCTTCACCTAAATGCGGGGCAATCGGGTAAATAAGTTTAATTAAACCGATTAAATACGGTTTATATACTTCTTTAGCTTTATAAATATCATTAACAAAAATCATGAGTTGCGCAATCGCCGTATTAAAGGCAAGCTTTTCAAAGTCTTCGGTTACTTTCTTAACTGTGTAATGATAAGAATAATCTAATTCGCCGCTATTAGTGTCAACAATTGGCGTTGTAAATTCACTTGAGAAAATACGGGCAACACGGTTTAAAAAGCGTAACGCCCCTTCTAGCCCGGTTGTCGACCAAGGTAGACTTGCTTCTAATGGCCCCATAAACATTTCATAAAGCCGTAAGGCATCAACGCCATATTTTTCAATAATATCGTCCGGATTAACGACATTACCGCGTGATTTTGACATCTTTTCACCGGTTTCTCCTAAAATCATTCCTTGGTGGAATAACCGTTTAAATGGTTCTTCGGTTGTGACAATGTTTTGATCATATAAAAACTTGTGCCAGAAACGTGCGTAGAGTAAATGGAGTACTGCATGTTCAGCGCCGCCAATATAAAGATCAACGGGGAGCCAATGTTTAATGAGTTTGGGATCAGCAATCATTTTATCGTTATGTGGATCTAAATAACGAATGTAATACCAACAACTTCCCGCCCATTGCGGCATCGTATTTGTTTCACGTTTTACACTTTTTCCGTTATACGTTGTATTGACCCAGTCGGTCGCTAAAGCAAGCGGAGATTCCCCGGTTCCTGACGGTTTATATTCTTTTAAATCAGGTAAAGTAAGCGGTAAATCTTCTTCATTTAGTGCGGTGAATTTATTATTTTCATCAATAACAATTGGAATTGGTTCGCCCCAATAGCGTTGTCTTGAAAATAACCAATCACGAAGTTTATAGTTTGTTTGCGTATAGCCTAAACCGTGTTTTGTTAAGTATTCGTTTAATACTTTTTTACTGTTTTCAATGTTTAAACCGTTAATTAATGGACTATTAATGTGAGCGGCGTCAGCGGTAAAGGCTTCTTCACTTATATCACCAGCAAGAACTTGTTTAAGCGGTAAATTATGTTTTTTCGCAAATTCATAATCGCGTTCATCATGAGCGGGTACCGCCATCACTGCCCCTTCGCCATAACTTCCTAAAACATAATCAGCAACATAAATAGGGATTTTTTCTTCATTTAGCGGATTAATAGCGTAAGCCCCTAAAAAGACCCCACTTTTATCTTTACTAAGTTCAGTCCGTTCTAAGTCGCTTTTTGTTGCAGCGGCTTTAACGTATTTTAATACTTCTTTTTTTTGCGCTTTACTAACTAGCACATTTACTAACGGATGTTCAGGCGCTAGGACAGCATAAGTAGCCCCATAAAGCGTATCAACCCGCGTAGTGAAGATTTTAAAAGTTTCATCATGATCAAAAACTTTAAAAATAACGATGGTACCTTCACTTTTACCAATCCAGTTTCGTTGCATTTCAAGCGTTGAAGACGGCCAATCAAGCCCTTCAAGATCGGTAAGTAGACGATTTGCATATGCGGTTATTTTTAAAAGCCATTGCCGCATCGGCATCCGGATAACCGGGAACCCACCGACTTCACTTTTACCGTCAATTACTTCTTCGTTCGCTAAAACCGTGCCTAAAGCCGGACAAAAGTTAACGGGAATATTATCAACATAGGCTAAATCACTATTAAAGAGTTTTGTGAAAATCCACTGCGTCCATTTGTAATACGTCGGATCAGCGGTACTTATTTCTTTCGAAAAATCATAACTAAAGCCAAGTCTTTTTAGTTGACGCCGAAAGTTAGCGATATTTTTATTCGTAAATAAACCTGGGTGATTATTCGTTTTAATCGCGTATTGTTCAGCTGGTAATCCAAAAGCGTCATACCCAATAGGGTGGAGGACATTAAAGCCTTGCATTCTTTTAAAGCGGGCAATAATATCCGTTGCCGTATATCCTTCCGCGTGACCGACGTGGAGTCCTTCCCCTGAGGGATATGGGAACATATCTAAAACATAATACTTTGGTTTACTAAAATCATAGACATCAGTGTAGAAAGTATTATTATCTTCCCAATACTTTTGCCATTTCTTTTCTGCTTCTTTAAAGTTATAAGCCATAAATACCTCCAAAAATAAAAGGTGTTACCTAAGGGCGAAAATTCGCGGTACCACCTTGTTTTATCACTTCATTTTCCTATTAATGCTAGGGACAGCGATAGGCGAAGGTGAGACGTAACTATGTTACTTATTCTTCGCTCGCAAAAGAATTATATCATAATTTACTTTGATATACTTTTATATAACGCTAAATACTTCTTCGAAGCTTCAGCCCAGTTATTGAGCTTACGCATCGCATTACGCCGTAAACGGCGATGGACTTTTTCGTTTTTATATTGCAATAAAGCGTAATTGGTCGTTAGTTTCATCCAGTATTCATCATATTGATCAAAACTATAACCGTCCGCGACATCACTATTTGTGCCGTCATAACCAATAATTGTATCTTTTAAGCCACCGGTGGCACGTACAATTGGTAAAGAGCCGTAGCGTTGCGCAATCATTTGCCCAATGCCGCATGGTTCAAATAAGCTAGGCATAAAGAAGAAATCACTCGCCGCATAGACGCGGTGGGCTAAACTATTGTTATAGCCAATATATATTGCCATTTGTGACGGATACATAGCGCGTAAGCGTTCAAGTTCTTGTTCGTAGCCATATTCGCCACTACCAACCACGACAACAGCGCCGCCGCCATTAATGACTTCAACAATCGCCGGAATTACTAAATCAAGCCCTTTTTGCCACGTTAAACGGGTAACCATTGCAAAAAGCGGGGCACTTGGATCAACCGTTAAATTAAGCTCATTAAATAATTCCGCCTTATTCAGCGCTTTTCCTTTTAAGTTTTGAATGTGGAAATTATGGGGAATATATTTATCAGTAGCCGGATTAAATTCATCATAATCAATGCCGTTTAAGATGCCACTAAAGTCTTTTTCACGTAACTTTAAAATGCCATCAAGCCCTTTAGAGCCTTCCGGGGTTAAAAGTTCTAAGGCGTGGGTCGGACTAACAGTGTTAATTTTATCAGCAAAAACAATTGCCGCTTTTAAAGCATTTACTTTATCGCGATAACGAAGGGTGCCGTCATCAAAGTATTCTTTGCGAATATCATAAAAGTCTGGTAATAAGTCTGGATGGAATTCGCCTTGGAAGGCGGGGTTATGAATTGTAACGACAAACTTCATGTTTGCAAAAAACTTCGTACGCGCATTTTGAATTTTAATAAGCGCGGGAATCATGCCGCCATGATAATCATGGACATGAATAACATCAGGTTTAAGTTTTAAGGTTTGCAGCATATTACGCACCGCCACACTAAAGAAAGCGAACCGTTCCGTGTCATCTTCATACCCATAAAAGCCGTCACGACCAAAATAGTATTCATTTTCAACTAAATAAAACGTAATTCCATCAATAAAGGTTTTATAAACTTTGGCGTTTTGAAAGCGCCAGCCAAGTGGGACTTGGACATTAGCAAGAAAGCGGATTTCACGGTCAGGAAATCTATTTATGTTGCCGTAAAAGGGCATCACAACGCTTACTTCTTCACCAAGAATTGCTAATTCTTTGGATAAAGAGTAAACGACATCGGCAAGTCCTCCGGTTTTTGCTAAGGGCGCGCTTTCGCTCGCCACCATTAAAATTTTCATTATACTTTGTCTCCTTTTCGTACATATAAAATATCATTGGGGGTGCCGCTTAATTCGGTCGCTATCGCCACATCAGCATCCTTATCAATAATCGCGTGGGTAATTGTTTTATTGCGGCGAATAATGGAGTCGGTGAAAATAATCGAATTTTCTACAATCGCTCCTTCTTCAATTTTCACATTCCGCGATATAATAGCGTTTTTAATTGTCCCGGCAATAAGCGAACCGTTAGCGATAAAGGCGTTATTAACGCGCGCGGTTTCTTCGTATTTTGCCGGTGGGGTGTCGTGCGTTACTGTATAGACGGGCCAATTAGGAATAAAGAGTTGACGCCGTACTTTGTAGTTAAGTAATTCAAAACTATAATCAAAGTAATGTTGATAACTATCAATACACCGTAAGTAGCCTTCATAAGCATACGTATCAACACGTAAGCCGTTCATTGCTTGATAAGCGACGATATCACTTAAAGTGTAAAATGAGCTAATGCGTTGCGCTTCACTAATTAAAAACTTAAAGGTGTCTTTATTAAAGACGTAAATTTCTAAAGCGATCAACCGTTCATTTTTCTCACCCTTATTACGTGAGAAATTAATGACTTGACCATCACTATTTAATTCGTAAATGCCACGGCCGATAAATTCGGTTTTGGCGTTATTTACTTGTTGATAAACAGCGGTCACTAAACTTTTACTCGCGATATGCTTTTTAATAATCGGGCGAAAATCAAGCGGTAAAATAAAATAACTTGGTGCGACAACGACAAAATCAGGATCAGTTTGGTCTAAGATCCAGTCATTAAAACGAATGTTTGCAATATCGGTGTTATAGCGGGGTCCTGCTTTCGAGCCACCTTCGTTATAGGCGACAATTTCCATGCCAATTTTCGTATTAATGTTAAAAGTGTTACGACTTCCTAAGTGTTTTAGTACGGAATGGGGATGAGCGTCAACCAGCGAAACAATACGGTCGAAACCGGAATTACTAAAGTTAGAAAGCATAAAGTCCATAAAGGCATAACGCCCTAAAAAGCTTACGACAGCACTTGAACGATTGCGCGTTAAAGGGCCAAGACCGGGGGCGTGGTGTAAATTTAAATACGCTAAAACTTTCATTTTATTTTACTCCTCCTTGATGTACTAAGACGACTTTTTCGCCTTCAGGGTTAATAATCGTATCGTCTTCAATCGTAATATCATTAATGACAATCGCTTTATTAATGACAACATTACGGCCGACATTAACACCGGGCATAATGACGCTATTTGTCACCCTTGCTCCGTTTTCAATGAATACTTCGTTAGAAATAATCGAATGATCAACTTCCCCTAAAATAATTGCCCCTTGGTTAACAACACTATTGGTGACCCGCGCTTTTTTACCTACATATTGGGGCACACTATTCGTATCTTCACTAAAAAGACGGAAATGATGCTTATCAACAGCGTAAAAGTCTTCATCCATGGAAGCGATTAAATCCATATTGGCTTCCCAAAGTGAATCAATCGTGCCGACATCTTTCCAATACCCTTCAAAGCGGTGCACGTAAAGTTTACGTTTTTTTGCTAAAAGGGCGGGAATAATATTTTTGCCAAAGTCATGGTCACTAGTTTCGTCTTTGGCGTCAGCGATTAAGCTTTGTTTTAAAACGCGATAATTAAAGATATAAATACCCATACTTGCCAGGGTTGATTTCGGATTACGGGGTTTTTCTTCAAACTCAGTAATGCGGTCATTTTTATCAGCGCTTAATATTCCAAAGCGTTTTGCTTCTTCTAGCGTCACATCTATGACGGCAATTGTTAAATCCGCTTTATTTTCAAGATGCGTTTCAAGCATTTGCGCGTAATCCATTTTATAAATATGGTCACCACTTAAAATAAGGACGTTTTCCGGATCAAAAGAATCAAGGAATTCTATGTTTTGGTAAATAGCGTCAGCGGTGCCAATAAACCAGTTACTGCCGCTTTCTGTTTGCCGCGGCGGGATAGCTACGGTGCTACTTCTTACGCCATTTAACCCCCATTTCTCACCGTTTCCAATATAACGGCTTAAGTTAATCGACTCATATTGGGTAACGACGCCAACGGTATCAATTCCGGAATGGGCGCAATTTGATAATGCGTAATCAATAATGCGATACTTTCCCCCAAAATGGACCGCTGGTTTTGCGTTTTTACGCGTTAGTTCGTAAAGTCTAGATCCTTTTCCTCCAGCGAGGATCATTGCAACGAGTGGTTTTGACATTTTACCTCCTTTGGTCAAGCATGACGTTTAATATTTGTTGTATTAGTAATAAATTATTAAGCCTTTCAATATAGTATTCATCACTGTAATTTTCATTAAGGCGTAAGGGGGCCCGCTCATAGTATTTATCAATGAGTAAAAATTCATCAGTGTACGTCGCCACATATTGATAATGACCGTCACGGATTTTTAATATGTCAATAAGGCGACTTTCTAATTCTCTCCGCAAGTATATTTTAACATTAGTTGGCCCTTTAAGCGCGTAATAGTTTAATTTATGTGCAGAAACAAACGCTACTTTTTCAATTTGTTCACCTTTATACATAATTGGGGGCGCAAAGTTATTGTTATTTACTTGTAAATAGTAAGGACATTCTTTCTGCGGTATATGAATAATCGCAAACACGTTTTCCCCTTCTTTATAATATAAGACATGAATTAAGCGTTTATCGTATTCATAACGAGCGATTTGATAAAGGGAGTCACTTTTAAAAATCGACGCTTCTTTAAGTAAAGTGTCATAATCAAAGTTTTGGACCCCCATTGTATTAGGGATTAATTTAAGTCCGGCGCTTCGTGCCGCTTTAAAAAACGTTAAATAAAGCTCTTTTTGCAAGTAATTAAAGCGTAAAGGATAAAAAATAAAGATAAATAGTAAGTATAAAAAGAGAATACTTCCCCCGATCGGCAGGACTAGACTTTGTAAAAAAGGACTAAGGGGAATAAAAGTATATAGACTAATTATAAGCATGCCGATAAGGCCGAAAAAAGTAAGGGCGGTAAAAAGACTGACGTGATATTTATTGCGCAGTTCTAAATGTTCGCGTTTAATCGTTTCGGCAAAAGTTTGCTTCATAAGTTCCTTTCTATGTTAAATCTTCTTCCCGGGCAAAAAGTTGAACTTGGCTATAGTTTTTGCCGCGTAAGACGACAAGTGTTTCATCAACAAGCGGGCTAATGTCGCCTACTTTATCACTTGGCGCACTTATAATTGCTTGTAAGCCAAAGCGGCGTAATAAGCGAATCGCTTCTTTAATACGGCCACTATCCATCTTCGAGAACGCTTCGTCAAAGATAATAAGGCGGGCACTATTGCTTAACTCACCTGGTTCATTGACGCGGTAGAGATAGGCAAAACTTGCAAGGACACTAATATAAAATGGCGTTTGCGTTTCGCCCCCTGATTTCTTCATGAGCATGCGTGAGAGCCGTTGTTCATTACCGTCTTTATCTTTAACAATTAAGTCAAAGTCTAAGTAATTACGGTAATCAGTAAACTTTTCAACGTTTGCAAGTACGGCGGCGTTTTTATCACCGTCGCCTGCTAAAACAATTTGCCCGAATAAGTCTTTTAAGACGTCTTCGTATTTCGTAAAGAATTCACTATCGTCATCCGTTACTTCTAAGAGTAAATCATCTTTAATCATGTCGTAATAGGGACGATAGACGGTACTTGGGCGAACGGTAAATTGATAGGAGTCTTCACCGAAAGTTGATGTACTTAAGGCGATATTAAGTTCGGCAATTTGATCTTCAACCGTTTCGATTGCACTTCGTAATTTACTTATGAAGTCATCTTTAAATTGTTTGACCGCTTTTTGATAAGCGTCATTAATTTTAATTTCGTATTCTGGTAATTTAACTTCAAGTAAATCATTTAACTCACTATCGAATTGGTCGTTATGACTAACTTCGGTTTCAAACGTTAAGCGATAGTCAACGACATATTCTTTCCGTAATCTTTTTACTTGGTTAAAGACACTGTTTGCTAAATATAAGGCCGTTGAATAAGCGTTACGGAATTCACTATTAATTTCTAGTGGTGTCTTTCCTTCGGCAATTAAGTTTTGGAAAAATGGTTCTGCGACATCTTCAACGAAGAAGGCATCATAATTTTCATCAAGTTTAGTTTGCCGTTCGTTAATGATTTGCTTTGTTTCGGGAATGCGTTCACTTTTAAGTAAGCTCATATTCGTATTAATCGTTCCCCGTTCTTCGGCGAGTAAACTTTTTTGCTCTTCAATACCTTTAATATCGGTTTCGACTAAGTTAATACGGCGGTGAATACCTTCAATAAGCGTTAAATCGTGACGGCCGAGTTCTTCTTCATAAAAGAGCACACTTTGCTGTAGGGCCGGTAATTCTTGAATGCGTTTTACTTGGCTGCCGAGGGCACTAATTTCGTTTGTGTTTACAATTTCGATATCGTTCCCGTAGCGTAAAGTATTAAATAATTCTTTATAAAGATTTAGTTGGACCCCGTGGGCAGCTAGTTCAGCTTTTTTAGCGTTAACTTCGCCTTCTTCGACTTTACGACCGATAAACTTTTGAGCGTAGTTGCGGGGATTTATGCGTCCAAAGGTAAAGTTACGATATAAGTCCGTTTCCGGCGTAATACCGTTTCCACTATTGCGCGCTTCTTGAATCGTATTACATTTTTGTAAACGCCCAAGTAAAAAGTCAACATAAGCGCGAGCGCCAACGTGGTCAGTTAAGATTTCTTCGGCAAGCGAATTTTTACTAGCGCTAAAGCGGCGTTCGATGATTTGATCGACGTCGACTAAGTTTGTACCATAAAAATTATATGTTTGTAAAAGGCCTTTAAGGATATCATAAGCATCAAGGAAATATTGGCCTTCGACGAATAAATAGAAGCGTTGTGCGCCTAAATACCCTTCAATAGCGTTCGTCCATTTTGGGTTTTTAATATCGATTAAGTCACTAAAGATCATGACTTCAACTGGATGACCAAATTTCGCACTTAAACGGTTTTGGAGTTCATTCCGCACTTGGACGAGACTATATTCATAAGGTTTACCACCGCCGCGAAGGTCGATTTCTTGTTGTTTTAAGATGGCTTCATTTGCCTCATAATCAGTGATGAGGCGGCCAAGCGTTAAGGTAAAGGCGGCAAGATTTTGTTTAAAACTTGCTTGCGCGGTGCGCCATTTCGTTAAGATATCTTCACCTAATTCATTAATATCACGCCCTAAAAGTTCGGTGATTGTATTATTAATTTTAATAATTGATTCTGCACTATCTAATAATTCATCAAGACTAAAGAGTCCATCTTTTTTAAAGCGTTTGGTGTCTTGGTTCGTTAAACTAGTAATAACATCATTAGCGATTTTATTAAAGGTCATGACATAACGTTCTAAGTCACTTCTTACTTGCATATTTAAGAAGTTTAAGCTTTTAATCTTTTCTTCAGCGACTTTTTTATGTTCATTAATTTCATCGGTAATGCGATATGTATCATTAGTGGAACTATCTTGAATGAGTTTAATTTTCCGTTTGTTAAGTTCGGCGAGGTTAATATCAAGATCAGCGAGTTCACTTTCAATGTCGCCAAGTCTTTTCGCGTAGCCTAAATATTGTTTATTAAAGGCTTCTAAACGATTTAAATCATTTTGTAATGTTGATTTTTCTAAAACGTATTCACTTAACGTTTGTTTTTCTTTATGTTCTTTATACACAAGATAGTTTTTATTAATTTCGGTTAAGCGTTCGACTTTATAACGCATTAAGGCGGCTTCATCTTCTAACTTTTTATATTGGAGGATGTTATCTTGCATCGGACCAATATCGATGTTTTTTTGCGATTCAGTAACGTATTCGGTAATAAACGTTGTAATATCGGTAATCGGCGAGAAACTAACCGCTTTTTTAAGTAAGTTAAAATACTTATCTTTTAAGTTACCTAGCACCTTTTTAAGATGGTCTTGATATTGCCGGTTTGTATCAAAGAATTTATATTTACCGGCGTATTCACTTTGGAATAATTTATTAAGGGCTTTATATTCAAGCGGAATGTTATCGACAATAAATTCATTTTCCGGCATTTTCGCGTTTAAATAGAAATAACGATGATCATAGCCACCATCTTCATAAACATCAAAGACAATACCAATATTAAAGAATTCGTCTTTAACATCATCATAAAACTCTAAGACGATATAACTTGTAAAGCGCCCATTACGTAAATAATGGAATCCCCCTTCAAGCGTATCTCCTAATTCACCGCGTAAATATCCGCGTAAGGTTCGGTTACTTTTTTCAGCGGCTGCTTTATTAAAATAACGACCCGATGTATCACCTAAAAGCACGACTTGCATCGCGTCGATAATCGTACTTTTCCCACTGGCGTTCATCCCGGTTAAAAAGACAATTGGTTCAATACTTAAGGTTTGATTCCAAAAGTAATGCCAGTTAATTATTTTGACGGTTTTTAATAGTTTCATTATGCGTCACTTCCTTCCCCGCTATCTCGGAGCGCTAGTTTTTCTAAAGCTTGACTAATGGCGACAATTTTATCGTTATCAACGGCAAAGGTAATTGACGGTAAAAGGTAGAACGTCACGTTTCCTTCGTCATATGTTCCCGAAACACGAGCAATAATATTGTGGTTAGCGATTTCTTTAAGCGCCCGTCCCACTAAGCGACCGGTTAACTTTTTATTCGGAATTAATATGCCGCGATCATGCATTACTTTCATAACAAGGGGGGTCGTTAAATAAATAGAATCGCCAATGTGGCCCCCTTCTTTTTTCTCTTCTTCATAAATTAAGCGTAAGACAAAAAGAATTAAGCTTACTTCGCGGTCAAAGCGTAAACGATTATGGTCATATTCATTGACGAGGCTAAACACTCCTAAAATTAAATCTTTATCAACACGCCATCCGCTATAACTTAAATAATCGTTAATTAAATCAAAATGGCGTTCAATAAACCGGTATGTTGGGTTAATCTTAATCGTTTTCTCGCGGCGATCAAATTCATCACGAACGATAAAACTTGTTAATAATAATTGGTTAATAGCTTTGGCGAACGCTTCTTGATCAGCGCGCGTCATTTTTAAAATGGTTTCTTCAAACATTAGAGGGCTAGCTCCTTTCTAATAAAGCGTAAGTTTGGTAAGCGGTAGCCGTGGCTACTTACTTTCCCAGGATCTGTTTCAACGATATAAAAACATTGTTCGTCATTTGTTTTAATCGTCGCTAAGATTAAAAGCAAAAATGCTTCAAATGTTGGTAAGGGAATATCTTTAATATGCACCTCACTATCATCACCAAACGCTAAGTCCATAAAGTCAAAGATTTCATCATTACTATATTGACTGCTCGTTTGTTCTAAAAAGTGTTCCATTAAAGCATCGCGAACATCATCAAAGTCAGTTAAGGTAAGGGGTAAGGAATCACGTCTTAATTCACGCACGATTGGTAAGGTGATACTATCAGGACTAACATAACCGTGGCGATTGAATTTTAAAGATTCAGCAAGGCCATTTAATATAGGGCTAACACTTGCTCCTTTACTAAAGGTTTCAGCGTATGTTTTAAAGATAAAGTCAAGATGACCTTTAATCGATTTATCAGCACTATTTAAATATAAGATTTTTGTGGCACTTGCTTTTGTGTATTCATGATGTTTTTGATCGATTTGCGCAATCGTATCATTCACTCTTTCATACATATCACTAATATAGTTAATCTTATTAATAATATCGGCTTCAGCGGCTCCTTTATCTTTATGGCGACTCCACATTAAAGCTTGGGTGACAAGTTGGGTTCTAATTTCATCGTCATAGAGCCACTTTTGTAAGATTTGTAAGATTGGCCGCTTAAATTTAGCGACACTATCAAACGTTTTAAGGGGGTGATAATAGCGGTCACTAACCCTTGTTTTATAGTGATCAAAATAATCACTTAAAATATTGTTCGTGCTAAATACTTTGCCGAGGCGATTTTGGAAAATACGAATGCTATGGGCCAGGGTAATAAGTTCCACGTTAAGAGCTTTCGTGTTTTCAAAAGCACGCACTAAAGTTGCATACATAAATTCGTCGCGCATCTCGTCTTCAAGCGCAAGTTCACTATATGTTGCGTGGACAAGACTAACGTATTCAGCAGTGCTTTCTTTTACTAAACTATTAATAAGGGCAAGCATATTGATGCTGTAACTTGGTAACGCAATATATTCTTCAAAGTTTTCGGGATTAACTTCAACATCAATCCACCCGCATTCTTCTAACCGACGCACAATAAAACTAGCCTTATCACTATGGTCGACGACTTCGTCTTCTTCAAGTTCTTCTTCGGCCGCAATATCAACAGTGAGCGATAATTCACTTAACCGCTCTTTTAAATTACGAGTGAATTCATTCTTTTTAATGAATAAATCGTTATCTTCAATCGAGCGATGTAAAAGGAGCAGAGCTTCAGCGTAAATCTCTTTATTTTTACTTGCTAATATTGAAAAAAAGTTATTCGGAATAATGGTAAACAGGCTCAAAAAAAATTTCTCCTTCATTCATATGTTTTATATTATCATATAAAAAGGGCAAAGTGTATTAAAACTAGTATAATATAGGGGAAATATTTCAATATTTACTTAATCATTTGAAAGGAGACAAAAAGTGGCTAATTATCAACTATCTCGCGATCAAGTTCGCGCCCTTTTAAAAGATAATATTCAGATCTCACCAAATAGTGATGAGAAGGTTGACTACTTTCGGAATGCCATCAAAAATGCCTTTCCCGAATATCGCAAACAGTTTGGAGCAAAAAAAGAAGACTTCTTCCTTTTCGCGAACCGCGTCATCATGCGCCATAACCATAAAATTAAATCAAGTAGCCCGCAATACTTAAAAACTTACTTTAAAGGTAACGATCACATTAACGACTTAATTAAAGGGGTCATTAAAAGTGAGGAAGCTAAAAATGATCCTGACCACATCTTCACCCGTGACCAAATCATTGATCCAATCATTATGGAGTTTGAAAATTTAATTAATCGTCGTTATCACCGTTTTAAAGCTGTCGACATGAAAGATAAAGATTTAGCGACCAATATTTTATATATGATGACCGAGCGCTTCTTTAATGAATTAATAAGCGGGATTATGCTTTTAGAACGTGAGTTTAATAATGATGCTTTTATTATATGGCGAAGTTTACTTGAAACAACGACTAACCTTTTAATTTTAGAACGGAACCCCCACCTTAGTGGTAAGTATAATGAAAGACGGATTATCGCGCTCACGCGTGCGCGACTATTAAACGCTAGTACGAAAGATAAAATAAGTAAAAGTAAAGAAGCTTTGAAGCATGCAGGACGCGGCAATTTACCGTGGCATATTGCTGAACGCTTTGGCTGGGCCGGGGAATTAATTGGTCCAGGCGAAGAATATTCATTAAAAACGCTATTAGAAAAGGTTAATTTAGGGGATTTATATCCGCATTACGCCTTTGCAAGTCTTTTTGTTCATGAATATTTAATAAGTGCTGAAGATTTACGCATTGGCATTGACTTTGATCGCTATTTATTAACGCTTTATTTTAAAATATATGAGTTAGTGCGTGTTCTTATTAGCAAACACTTTACGAATGACTTAAATGACGCGAAAAAGTTGGAAGGAGGAATTCGCACATTCATTAGCGCCTTCAGTGGTCGCTTTAATGATTTTAGTCGCGATATTCAAAATTCATGAATAAAAAAATATACACAAGTTTTAAAGGTCTACTCCTTATTTATTTACCGATCTATCTTTTAGTGTCGATTATTTTCTATTTAATTACCGGCATTACTTTTCCCCCGACTTTATATCATTATTTAGTGCTTCTTATTTGGACGGTAACGACAGTAATTTATTTAATAATCGGCTATAAGAATAGTTATTACGAAATAACAAAGCATGAAATTGTCCATCATAAGGGCCGTAATACTTTATATTATCCTTTTAAAGACATTATCTATATTGATGAAGCATATAGCGATAAAAAACTAAGCATCCGCTTTGTAACCCGTAAGGGTGATGAACGTTATTTAGCCCATGACCCAAAAAGACTCATCTATAAAGAGATGAAAGAACGGGTCGAAAAATATTGGAGCCTTGATGAAATAAAAAAACAATTTCCAAGTTTAAAACTTTAAAGCGTACGCACTAATAAAAGTAATTCTTTTAATTCTTTAATACTATAAGTATTTTTTTCATATGTATAGGCGTCGCCCATCCCAACAGCGATAAAGCCTCCGGCAAGCGCGGCGTCAATACCGGCTTTTGCGTCTTCAACGACAATACAATCTTCCGGTTTTAAAAATAGGGCGGCGGACGCTTTTAAAAAGACTTCGGGGTCCGGTTTAGGGTTAACTAAATTAATACCGTCACTTATGACTTCAAAAAAGTGGAGCAATTCAATCTTTTCTAAAATAGTACGCGCGTTTTTACTTGAGCTACCAATCGCGAGGCGAATACCTCGTTCTTGTAATAAAAGTGACGTAAAATATAGATTTCTCTTCATGATAAGTAATATATTCATCATGCTGCACCATTGATAATAAGCAGAAAAACTACAAGTTAAATCTAGTTTTATTATATATAATAATCGTCTATATAACCTTATCGTCATAAAAAAGGTAGAAAAGTGTATTCTTTTGGTTGCAAATTAAATTTATTAATGGTATTCTTAACAAGCATTTATTGAATGGGGAGGAAAAAAGCATGGCAAGATATTGTCCAGTCTCTGGCAAAGGACCCTTAAGTGGAAATAAACGCAGTCACTCATTACGCGCGACTAGACGGCGCTGGGGCGTCAACTTACAAAGCTTCCAAGTAGAAGTTGATGGTAAAATCCAAACCGTTAAAATGTCGGCAAGAGCGTATCGCAGTCTTAATAAGTCCGCTAGAGGATAAAAAATAACTCACAACTTGTGAGTTTTTTTTATTGCAGAGCCTTCTTCTTCTACCTAAAGAATAAAAAGATATACATTAAGATAAATTGCACGAATTGTAAAATGATAAAGCCCCATTCATAAAGGGCAAGTAAGAAATAGCGGGGTCTTAAGATTAAGACCGTGCCATCTTGTTGCAATACTTTATCCATAATTGGCCACCGTCTTAAGCGGGAATTAAATAATAAAAGTAGAGCAATAAACGCGAAAACATAATTTACAATTGCAAACGGTAAACTTTGGGTTCCGTAAATATTAATGTGCACAAAAAGACCAAAAGCGACGAAACTCGTAACTACGCTTAACGCTTGAACAATAAAAACAAAGATATGGCGTTTCACTTCAAATACTTTAATGAAGAAAAGAAGATAAAGCATTATCGCACTTAAAGTCACACTTGCGACTAAAAGATATTCATACCAATAAATAAGCTGCGGTAAATAATTAAAAGCAAAGAGGACCTGCGCTAAAATGACGCCAAAAATCAAAATATAATGATACTGAATATATTTTTGATCAACGCCTTGCACAAGTTCAAAAGGTAATTCATTACGGAACGAATATTTTCGCCCTTGTTTATAGCGATACATCGTTAATTGAAAAATAAGGGTAATGACAAAAAGAAAGAGCCCAATAAAAAAGGAAACATGTAAAACACTATCGCCCATTTTTAAGTCCTGCTATTCTTTCTTTTAAATCGGCTTTGCCAAATAAATAGGAACCCGCGACTAAAATATCAACACCCGCTTCAACGCAAAGGCGTCCCGTTTCCCCGTTTATTCCGCCATCTACTTCGATTAAGTAGTGATAGTTATTTGCTTTTTTAATATCAGCTAAAAATTTAATCTTCGTTAAGGCGCTCTCCATAAATTTTTGCCCACCAAAGCCTGGTTCGACAGACATAATAAGCACTAAATCAAGATGCTTTAAAAATGGCTTTAACACTTCTACTTTAGTGTTTGGTTTAATACTTAAGCCAACTTTAACGTTTTCTTCTTTTATTTTATCAATGAGTTTAAGTACTTCCTCTTCACTTCTCATCGCTTCATAATGAAAAGTAATAATATCCGCGCCAGCCTTAATAAATTTAAAGGCAATAAACTCAGGATTTGTCACCATTAAGTGAACGTCATAAATAAATTTATATGTTGGTTTTAAAGATTCTAATACTGGAACCCCAAACGAAAGATTCGGAACAAAATGACCATCCATTACATCGAAATGGAGGTATTCAATGCCGTTTTGCTGGAGTTTTGCGACTTCTTCACCTAACTTTTTGAAATCAGCGGCTAAAAGTGAAGGCGCGATAATAATATCTTTTTGCATTAATAATCCTCACGTATATGTTTTAATTCTCCACTTATTGTAGCATAGTTTTCATAGCTTTGCGTACTTATTTCTCCCGCATCTACTAACTCTTTTATGTAACATCCGCTTTCACTTAAATGGAGACAATCATTAAACTTACAGCGTCCTAACGCGATTTTAAAACCGGGGAAATTTTCGGCTAAATCACCTTTGGTAAGTGGTAAGTCAAACGAAGAAAAGCCTGGGGTATCGACAATATAGCCACCTTTATAAGGAAGCATAATTACTTCTTTTGTCACATGCCGCCCACGATTGACATTAATCGCAAACTTACCAATTTCGCGGTCGTGATCCGTTAAGGCGTTAATAAAGCTTGATTTACCCACTCCTGATTGGCCCATTAAGGCGACAACTTTATTTTTAAGGTAAGCTTTAACTTCTTCAAATCCTTCTTCGGTTTTATTATTAACACTGAAGCTTTTGACATTTAGTTTTTCTAAACTTGTTTGGATTTCAAAAAGCTCTTTCGTATCTTCTAACTTATCTTGTTTTGTAATGATAACAAGCGGTTTAATCTCCGCAAAATTAGCGTAACTTACAAATTTTTCCACTAAGAAGAGACTAAAATCGGGTTGTACCATCGACATAACAATAAGCACAATATCAACATTAGCGATCGGCGGTCTTATTAAAAAGTTTGTGCGTGGATATAGTTTATTTATTACTTTATTTTCAGTATCAATATCAACATAATCACCAACATAAATTCTTTGTCGTGATTTAATTAAGTTACCGCTTGGTTTCGTAACATAATTAATGCCGTCTTTACTAACGACAAATGAAGACTTTTGCTTATTTATAACTAAACCCTTCATTTAATCCTCAGTCGCAAAGCCAAACCAGCGTACCCAAATGGATTGCCGCGGGCGTAAGGCTTTTTGATTTCCTTTTAGTTTTAAAATATCCTCTTTTAAAGCATTAACGTCTTCATAACGGTCACGCGGATTTTTCTTACAGCATTTTTTAATAATAAGTTCAAGGGCTTTTGGAGTGTTTTTATTGTATTTACGGGGACTTGGAAACTTTTCTTTAATTTGCTTTACGGCAATAGCGACATTACTTTCGCCGTCAAAAGGGACGTGTCCGGTAATAAGTTCAAATAAATTAATACCGAGCGCGTAAATGTCACTTCGCGGTGTTGATTCGGCTCCTTTACAAACTTCCGGCGCTAAATAGTGTGCGCTACCGACAATACTTGTATTACTCGTTACTCTTTTTGAATCACTATAACGGGCAATACCAAAGTCTCCTAATTTAACGAGTCCTTCTTTCGTAATATAAATATTGCTTGGTTTAATATCGCGATGAATGACCCCATTTTGATGGGCAAGCGCGACAGCGTTACAAAGTTGTTCAATAATATCAAGCGCTTCTAAGAAAGTATAACGACCACGACTAGCGAGTTCTTCTTCTAGTGTATTACCAACGACAAGTTCATTAACCATATAGGGGAGATTTTCATATTTACCAACACTGACAACACGGACAATATTGGGATGATTTAAAGTAGCGGTCGCTTTGGCTTCTATTTCAAAACGGGCGAGATTTACTTTATCTTGGGCAACTGACGCTTTTAAAAACTTAAGCGCGACATTACGTTTGGTAATAATATCGACGGCTTCATAAACCGTACCCATGCCCCCTTCACCAAGTAAGCTGACAATACGATATCGATTGTCAATTAAATCTCCAACTTTAATCATTATCTGGCTCCCATAAGGCAATGCCAATGTTATCAGCACCACCGTGATTATTTGCGAGGGCAATTAAAGAGTCTACTTTAGATTCAATTGTCTTGTTTGTATTTAAAATCTTTACAATTTCATCTTCTCCGACCATATTGTAAAGCCCATCAGTACATAAAAGTATTTTTTCACCGCGGTATTTAACGCGTTTAAAATTAAAGTTAACTGTCGGTAAGGTTCCTAAGGCGTTTGTGACGATATGGCGTTTAGGATGCACTAAAGCTTCGGCTTCAGTTATTTGGTTGGTGCGCACTAAATAGCTGACGACTGTATCATCTTCACTAATTTGTTCAATCTTTTCGCCATCAATTAAATAAAAACGACTATCGCCAATATTAACACTCACCATTTTATTTTTCGTTAACACGACAGCGTTTAAAGTTGTAGACATATTATTCATTTCGCGGTCATTGTTACTTTCTTGGAAAATAACTCGGTTAATTGCGCGTATATTACGGGCTAAAAAGCGTTTAATGCTGCTACTTGTCCAAAAGCCTTTATTGTTAGCAAAGGCCGTCATTAACATGTCAATAGCAAGTTTTGAGGCAAAATCACCTTTATTATGACCACCTAAGCCGTCACAAACGACAAAAAGTAAATCACCTTTTTGATTTAAAAGCACCGCCGCCCGGTCTTCATTATGGAGGCGAACTAACCCACGATCACTTTTCGACGCAAAAGTACCTTTAATCGCGGTCGCCACGAGTTTTTTCCTCCTTTGCCCGTAATTGGCCACAGGCAGCGTCAATATCATTTCCAAATTCTTTGCGGATTGTTGTTTGCACTCCTAACTTTTTTAAAGCATTTGCAAAAGCATAAGTCCGGTCACGTGGACTACGCGCAAAATCATGTTCATCAACAGGGTTATACGGAATTAAGTTTACAAAGCCGTTAGTTCCTTTTATAAGTTTGGCTAGTTCCCGGGCGTCATCGAGTGAATCATTAAAGTCTTTAAGCATAATGTATTCGTAAGTAATACGTTTATTCGTTTTTTGTTCGTAATACTTAACTGCGGCGATGACTTCTTTTAAAGGATACGCCTTATTAATCGGCATAATTTGGTTTCGTTTAACGTCAGTTGGGGCGTGCAAAGAAATCGCTAGTTTTACTTGTAATTTTAAGTCAGCGAACTCTTTAATCTTTGGCACTAAGCCACAAGTTGAGACTGTAATGTGCCGGGCGCCAATTTCTAAAGATTTTGGATTATTTAATAAATCGATAAAATCAATAATATTCGTAAAGTTATCAAACGGCTCACCAATCCCCATAAGTACGACGTGGGTTGTAAGGCGCTTTTCATTATTTTCTTTTAAAATGTTATTAATTAGTAACACTTGACCAAGCATTTCACCGGGTTTTAGATCACGTTGCTTTTTTAATAGTCCCGAGGCACAAAATAGGCATCCCATATTACAACCAACTTGGGTCGTTACACAAACGACATTACCGTAGTTATAACGCATTAAAACCGTTTCCACTAAACTGCCGTCTTTTAAAGCAACGAGTAATTTTATCGTTCCATCTTCACTTACATGTTTTTTCGTAATCGTTGGTAAATCAAAAGTAAAGTTTTCACTAAGAAAATCGCGGGCTTTAAGCGCTAAATTGCTCATTGCTGCAAAGTCTTGTTCGCCTTTTAAATAGACCCATTCAAAAGCTTGGGTCGCACTAAACTTTTTAAAACCGTGCTCACTTAAAAAGACTTGGAGCTTCGGTAATGAAAAATCATAAAAATTAAGCTTATTTGTCATTTAAACCTTTCTTGAAAAAAGCGTAATATACAGTTTCATGAAAGGGGTTGAAATGGAAGTATTGTTTTTCTTTTTCGAGATTGAATTCACCATGATCACGAATAAAGCTTAACGCTTGGTAATGTGTCTCCGCCCGAAGGGCAGTATAAGTTAAAAAGATTAAATTTCCTTCATCTTTCACATAGTCTTTAACGCTTAATAGTTGTTCTTTAGCTTTAAGAGTAATGCTATTTAAATCTTGAGGGAGGCGGAAGTAGAAATCACGATATCTAATATTACCGTTAATATTTGATCCTTCTAAAGAAGTAACGACAAAATCATAAGTTTGGGCAATTGAATTGACATAACTTAAGTTTTTTAAGTCGAATTTGCGCACTAAATGTTGCAAAATAAAGCGCGATTTTGGCTCTTCAGCGGTAAAGTGAATTGTAATTTCGGGATAAAGTAACGCTAAAAGGAGCACTAAAGATGTATCTTTATATTGCACAAATAGTAAATTAGAAGGCGCGGAATCGCCAATTAATTCAGCAATATCTAACATGCTTTGGGTCGTTAATATAATTTCGTTATCAATATAAGGTTTCGTCTTTTTTAAAAACTCTTTCCCTTTATAAACGAAGTGTCCTTCTTTTTCCCCAGGGACAAATGCTTTATGTTTAGCAAAAAAGTCGGTCGGCGTTATTAATTTTTGATTAACGAGGCCGCACGCTTCAAAGGGGCGCTGCGAAAGAAACTTTAAGATGTTTTTCTTGCCGATATCAACAATTAATTGTTCGATTAAAAAGTAAGGGGCGCTAAAGCGTGTTGCATAAGATAAGGCAAGATTTTCAAGATGAAGCCCTTGCGGAATACGAATTGGAAATGAAGTTAAAGGATACTTTTCTTCAAGCTTAACTTGGCTATTTGCCGGCAAGGCACTTAAAAGTTCTTCATACGTCATTTTCATGACATTTTTTTCGCTATTAAAACTAAAGAGCGCTAAAGCAAGTACTTCTTCAGTTGTTAAAGTTGTCTCTTCATTTTTAGTAAGTGAATAGTAATAGCGGAAATAACGGTTTAATAACGCATTTACTAAAGTGCGAACGGCGTGCTTTTCAACATCAGAAAAATTTTCACTCTCGCCTAAGTCTTTTGTAAATGTTTGATAGGGAAGAGTCCCTTCCATAATGCTTTTTGTTGTTTCGATAATGTATTTAATCATATTCACCTGCTAGGTATAGTATACCACCCTATATTTATTTCTTCTAATATATTAGAACGTTTGTAATTTTACTCCCAGTCTTCGTCTTCTTCTTCATCACCATAATAGTTTTCATGGGTTAAGACTTCGACCATCGTTTCATTAAACACTTTGAACTCCGGATTTAAGATTTTAACGAGATGATTTTCTTCGTAGTAATCGTATTTAATCATAATATGGACCCCATAATTACTAAAGATTTTATGGAGAAATTCGCTTAATTCTTGTTGTTTATTTTCTTTTGCTTTAGGTAAAGAAACCTCTAAATACGTAAACCAACTTACTTGATCGACGCCTTCGGCCACTAAAGTGCCTTCACTGCCGACAAAGAAAATATCGGTCACTTCAACTTTTAAAAGTTTCGCCACAGCGGCAGCGTGATTAATGCTAACCTCACTTGCAACATACATATCTTGAGAATAAATTTTAATAACTACCATACTTTTCCCTTTCTAAATATCATATGAATCAACATTTATTTGCACATAAAATGATGATTCTTCTTTAAATGGTCGTAATACTTTTAATAGTGTGGGCTTTATTTTTGCATAATCTTTATACTTAATAATTAAAGTTTCATTAAAAGTTTTCCCACTTTGCGGCATAAAACTAGTCGTTGGACCAATCACTAAGGCATCACTTTGTAATGCACTAGTTAGATTATACTTTAAACTTTGAATTGTCGTATGCATGATGGCTTCATCTTGATGACTAAGTGTCACCGACATTACATAGTAATAGGGCGGATTTTGCGTATATCTTCGCTGCATCATCTCGGTTTCATAAAACGCAAAATAATCTTGTTTTTTCGCTAGTTCGATAATGTAATGAGCTGGCATATTCGTTTGAATAATCGCTTTACCTTTTACTTTTTCGCGTCCGGAGCGGCCAATTGCTTGGGTAATGAGTTGGAAAGTACGTTCTCCGCTGCGAAATGAAGGAAACGCTAGGTTGGCGTCAGTGCCAATAACCCCGACTAAACTAACAAGCGGGAAGTCATGACCTTTCGCCACCATTTGTGTGCCAATTAAAATATCAGCCTCATAATTCATAAATTTATTTAATACTTTTTGCGGTGTTTTATCTTTACGACTTACATCGCTATCAAGCCGTAAGATACGAGCCTCCGGAAATAGCTTTTGAATATCTTCTTCGGCTTTTTGAGTTGCAAAGCCGGCAAAGTTAAACATGACGCCACCACATTTTTCGCACGGCGCATTTACTTCATAATTAATGCCACAATGATGACACTTCATAACGTGACCACTTTTATGATACGTTAAGGCAATTCCGCATGTTGGACATCTTTTTGTGGTCCCGCATTCCCGGCAACTAACAAAGGTTGAATAACCACGCCGATTAACAAGGAGAATAATTTGAGTCTTATTATTTAATGCTTCTTTCATCGCTTCATAAAGAGATTTTGAAATATAAGGGGATGTCGGTAAAACATTCTTATAATCAAGCATATTAATAATTTCTGTCTTTGGTAATGGTTTTTTGTTAATGCGTTCACTTAAAAAATAATACCCATAAACATCACGCTTTGCTCGGGCCATCGTATCAAGGCTTGGTGTGGCACTGCCCACGACAACTTTGGCGTTAAAATGCTCGGCCCGCATTTGCGCAACTTTAAGCGCGTGATAGAAAGGGGCAACATCTTGTTTATAAGTTTCGACATGTTCTTCATCAAGAATAATGATCCCAATATCGTTTAGTGGGGCAAAGACAGCGCTTCGTGCTCCGACAACAATTTCTACTTCACCTTTTCTAATCCGGCGATATTCATCATATTTTTCAGATGGGGTTAATTCACTATGGAGAATAGCAATGCGTTTCCCAAAACGGCGATAGAAAGTCGCAAGCATTGTGCCGGTTAAAGAAATTTCAGGGACGAGGAGTAATACTTTCTTTTTAAGCTTTAAATAATGAGCGGCTAACCCTAAATATACTTCGGTTTTTCCGCTTCCCGTAATACCGTGAAGCAAAAATGTTTGATGCTGATCAGCAATTATTTTACTTATTGCCTCAACTTGTTTAACCGTTAAAGCATTTGGTTTTGTAATTGGATAATGATCATATTTTAAACGATACTTCTCTTGTTCTTCTAAAATAACAGCGTTCGCCTCATATAAACGCATAATCTTTACTCTATTTTTCGAAGAGCGAATAATAAAACCGCGGGCAATTATTTCGTTAAATAACGCTAGGTCGGTTGCCTTTAAAGTGTCAAAATCATTAAACTCGGGATTAGGTCGCACGACTATTTGCGTGGCAATCTTGGGAGCGTTTAATGAAGATTTTGTCGGTCGTAAAGAAGGTGGCAGCATCGCATTTAAGACACTTATTTTTGAAGTTAAATAGTAGTCAGTGATTTCTTGACTTAACTTCATTAATTCTTCGGTTAATAAGGGCGATTTATCAAGGGTTCTATTTATTTTTGATAGTTTAAACCCTAATCTTTCTCCGGCTTCACTGATTGTTTCTTTTGTATCTTTAACTCGGACGACATAACCGACAATTTGTCGCTTGTTAAACCATATTAAAACGCGCACTCCTACTTGAATATCATCACCATCGTAATAATAAGTAAAAGGCCGATCAAGTTTTGAATATTGGGTTATAACATCGACAATTTTCATCTATTTTTTATTAATCCGTGCTTCAATAAGGGCCGTAACCTCTTTAATACATGTTTCTAGGTCATCATTAATGACAGCATAATCGTATTGATCTTTATATTTAATTTCTTCTTTGAATTGTTCGGCTCGGCGCATAATAGTAGCGTCATCTTCCGTTCCGCGATGCTTTAAGCGGTGGATTAAGGCATCAACTGAAGGCGGCATAATATAGAAAGAAATAATGTCTTCGGGATCAACTTTTGAGATAAGTGTTTTTGCGCCTTTTACCTCAATTTCGATTAAGACATTTTTGCCTTCGTTTAATAGACTAAATACATAATCTTTCGGGGTTCCGTAACTATTGCCAACAAAAGTGGCATGTTCTAAAAAGTTGTCACGCTTTAAATTAGCGGCAAATTCTTCCTGACTAACGAAAAAATAATGTTCGCCATGAACTTCTTTTTCTCTTTTTGCCCTTGTCGTCATCGAAATGCTAAAGGTTAAATTCAAATCCTTATTCGCAATAAGCTCCTTTAAAATCGTTCCTTTACCGACGCCAGAGGGGCCACTAATTAAAACAATAATTCCTTTTTTCATACACAAAACCTACCTTTTTACTTCTTAAATTGTATATTATTTATCAATAAATAACAAACTTGATGTAGAATAAAAACATGCAACGAATGTATCCACTTGATTTAAAATCCTTACTGCACGCTAATAGCGACTTAACGGGTTTATTTTTAGAACGAATTCGCCAACTAAGTCTGGTCGATTATGTTTTAGATTTTAGTAGAGGTCGTAACTTATTTATTTCTTTAAATAGCGCCACTCCCTTTATCGTTTTTGACGCTAACTTAAGTGATTTTCCAAGTGGGGGTGACCTTCATAGTTTTGCGATTGACTTAAGACGTTTTTTAAGTGGCAGGCTCGTTAATATTTCGCAACCCAATGATGACATGATTATCGCTTTAGAATTTGAAAGTCGCAATAATATTTTAGAAAAAGAAATAACAACCTTATACATTGAGTTAATTCCCAATCATCCGCAAGCCGTTCTAGTAAGCAGCCAAAAGCGTATTCTAGCCGCCTTTCGCTATAACCATGAACGCGGTAAAGATGGGCGCCTTATTAGACGCGGAAAAACTTTTCGACTACCCCTTCCCCTTACGCTTAAAGATAAAGATCTTAGTCATAATCTCCCGACGATTGATAAGTATTTAAGCCTTTATGAACAACGAATAATTCGCCAAAATTACCGTGATCTTTTTGTATATTTAGAACATAATATTAAAAGACTAAACCGCCTTATCTTAAATTACCAAAAAGATTTAACAAAACTTGAAAATATTCCTACTCTTTATGAAGACGCGAACCTTTTATTGATGAATAAACCAGAAATTGCAGCAGAAAGTGTGCAAATTAATGGTAAAATAATCAAGGTTGATCCCCGTTACAACGCCATCATAAACGCCGACCTACTTTTTAAAAGAGCGAAAAAACTTAAAAAGTCAGAAGAAATATTAAACGCCCGCATTAATGAAGCGCAAGAACGCAAAAACTATTTAATAGCTTTATCGCTTCAAGTGCAAACCTTAAAAACACATGAAGCTTACTTACAAGTTTATGAAGAGCTTGGGCTAAATAAACCTAATGTTAAAACACATATTAAATCTTCATTATTCCCATATTTTATTACCTATAAAGATGTCCGTATTCTCTTTGGCCGCAATAATCGCCAAAATGATTATTTATCCTTTAAGATTGCAAAGAAAACTGATGTCTTCATGCATATT
Source organism: uncultured Staphylococcaceae bacterium (assembly GCA_964438495.1). Lineage (GTDB taxonomy): Bacteria > Bacillota_I > Bacilli_A > RFN20 > CAG-826 > UBA1361. The sequence continues at coordinate 19,193 of CAYTKX010000001.1, read as the reverse complement.
CGAAATGTCCCAGGCGCTCATATTATTATTGAAAGCAAAGAACCTTCACATGAAGTTTTAGAACACGCTGGTAAACTTGCACTTTATTTATCGCGGAAAAGTGATGGTGATATCACTTATACGAAAGTCGCAAACATTAAAAAAGGCCCGTTTCCAGGCCAAGTTTTATTAAATAAAGAACAAACCTTTTTCGTCCGCTTAAAAGACGAAGAAGCTTTGTATTTTAAAAACAATATTAAGCGGTTAATCTAAAAAGTTATCCCCTTTAATCATTTCTACACTCGCTAACCCGTAAAAGTCTTGTTGCCGCATTACTTCGTAACTAACGATAGCGACGGCATTAGCTAAGTTTAAACTACGAGCATTCGCTACCATTGGAATGCGCACTAAGTTTTCTTTATGTTCCTTTAATATTGATAAGGGAATGCCGTGCGATTCATTGCCAAACATTATATATATCTCTTCATCAAAGCGCCCATAATCAAAAGTAGTGTAGTTCTTCTTTCCGTAACGCGATATGTAGATTATTTTTTTATTATGATGTTTGTTATTGAAATGATCATAATTATCATAAAGTAATAGCTTAAGATCACCAATATAATCTAAGCCGGCCCGTTTTAAGTTTTTATCTTCAAAATTAAAAGGAGTCGGACCAATAATATGGAGCGTTGCGTTTAAAGCAACCGCAGTGCGCATAATATTGCCGACATTGGCAGGCATCTCAGGTTCATATAACACTATATGAAGCATTAAACGATACGTTTACCGTCCTTATAATAACTATTATATTTTTCTACAGCGTTTTCAATCATTTTAATAGCGCGGTCGCGATCTTGAATGTGGTGAACGACCGTTTCTTTACCTTCAAGCGTTTTATACACTTGGAAGAAATGGCGAATTTCTTGGAAAACGTGCGCGGGAATTTCTTCAATTGATTCGTAAGATGAGTATGTTGGATCGTTGGCGGCGATGGCGATAATTTTTTCATCAACTTCTCCGCTATCAATCATTTTAACGGCCCCAATCGGGATACAAGTAACAATCGTCATCGGAACTAACGGTTGACTACATAAAATAAGTACGTCTAACGGGTCGTTGTCACCCGCATAGGTACGTGGAATAAATCCATAGTTTTGGGGGTAGTGGGTTGAAGTATAAAGAACACGGTCTAATCTAATTAAACCTGTTTCTTTATCTAACTCATACTTTGATTGTTGTCCCCGGCTTATTTCAACGACCGCATCAAAGCGTTCACTTGTAATCCGCTCGGGATTCATGTCATGCCAAATATTCATAATAACTCCTTAAATGTAATAGGCTACAAAATTGTATACTATTTCTAGATGTGGTTTAATTATAATATGAAAACAGGAAAAAAATTACAAATATTACTAATTGGAAGCGCATTATTAGCAACATTAGCGGGTTGTGGCCCAAATAATGAAAATAAAATTCTTATCCCCACGATTACGAATGAAACTTTTAATGAAGAAAATGCCTTTATTCCGTTAACGTATGAGCTAACAAAAAGCTTCTTAGCGAGTAAGAAAAGTTTTATTCTCTACGCTGGTAGTCCGCGTTGCAGTCATTGTATAGCGTTAATGCCGCACTTACTTGAATACATTGAAAGTAGCAAAATCGAAATATATTATTTAAATAGTCAAACCGCTACTTATCAAGAAAACTATGGTTATTTCCTTGAAGAATTAGATTTAAGAGCAACCCCTACTTTTCTATTTATTAAAGAAGGTAAAGTTATCCATCGTGAAGTCGGGAGCGGAAATTTAAAAACAACGGTTAATGTCGTTAACTTATTTAAAAAGTATGTTTATACACAAAATTATGTGCATATAAATATGAATGAGTCATCGATCAAATATCCTTATAAATATGTAACTTTTAATTATAACTTCCTTAATGTTGAAGCTCAGGAAATAGTAAACACCCATTTTTATCCGCTCTTTAGTGAGAAAAACCGCAACATTTATATCACTAACGACAGTGAAAGTGAAAATACCCTCTTTATCAAATATGGGAAAGAAACAACTTCTACTAATCTTTTAAACCTTAGCGAAGAAGAATTAAGTGAAGCGCGTACAACATTTATTAATTATTTTAAATAGTTACAAGCGATTGATGTATTAATCTTTGGCAAAAGAACATTTCTTGTATATAATATTCTCAAGTATTTAATGTCCATTGATAAAGGAGTTTTTATGGAAAAAAAGAAACAAGGAAGTTTTAAGGTTACTTTTAACAACAAAACAACCACACATAACACCCCGACAAGTGTTCTCGATGTTGTCGGCCCCAACCGTGACTATATTTGTGTATTAGTCAATGGCCGTGTCCGTGAATTAACGTATATGTTAACGGAAGACGCCACCTTAGAAGTTAGATCGCTTGATGATAGCGAAGGCATTCGGATTTATCAAACGTCTTTACGCTTTGTTGCCGCGATGGCAATGAAAAGAATTCGCCCTGAACTTAATGTGCGTTTTTCTTATAACGTTTCACGTTCCATCTTTATTCAAGTTACAAATAAAGGGGTGACTGTCGATCGTTTACTCGTTGAAAAACTACAAAAAGAAATGCGGGCAATTGTAGACGCTGACTTAAAACTTAATCGCAGCAAAATTACAATCGCCGAAGCTTATGAACTTTATGAAAAACTAGGCTATAACGATAAATTAGAAATCTTACAATATCGGCCAGAACCAAAAGTACACGTTTACGAATGTGATGGATACCAAAACTATATGTATGGTTATATGGTCCCAAGTACTGGTTATTTAAAGAGTTTCTTAATTCGTCCTTATTCACCAGGGATGCTTTTACAATATCCACGCAGCGAAACAAAAGGCGAAATCCCAGAATTTAAAGATGCCCCCATGTTTGGTAAAGCCCTTAAAGCAAGTCATAACTGGGCGAAGCTTACAAACCTTGACAGTGTCGCGCACATTAACTCTTACATCGAAAAAGGGCAAATTGTTGACTTAATTAACTTAGCAGAAGCAAAACATTATCAAATGTTAAGTGAACTTGGCCAACGCATCATGGAAGATAGTGATGACATTCGTTTAATTTGTATTGCGGGACCAAGTAGTTCTGGTAAAACAACATTTGCTAACCGCTTACGCACTGAACTTATGAGTCGAGGATTAAACGCTATTCGTTTATCAATCGATGATTACTATTTACCCCGTGAACTAGCGCCCCGTGATGAAAATGGCAACTTTGACTTAGAATCAATCTATGCGCTCGACATTGAATTATTCAACCAAAATATGCTTGACTTAATTAACGGTGAAGAAGTTCAATTACCAAAATTCGACTTTAAAATCGGTAAAAGAGTGCCGGGACGTAAACTTCAAGTTAAAGCAAATCAACCTATTATTATTGAAGGAATTCATGCTTTAAACGAACAACTTACAAGCTATATTCCAAAGCATCAAAAATATAAGATTTATATTTCACCACAAGCACAAATTAATATTGATGATCATAACCCAATTAGCTTAACTGACTTACGTTTATTACGCCGTATTGTCCGTGATAATAAATATCGCAACGCGAGTGCCCAAGAAACAATGAACATGTGGCCAAGTGTCCGCGCGGGTGAATTTAAATGGATTTATGACACCCAGGAAGAAGCAGATTACGTCTACAATTCCTTATTATCTTACGAATTAGCGGTCATGAAAAAACATGCATTACCACTACTTCAAGAATTTGATTATAAGAGTGAATTTTTCCCCTTAGCCGAACGGTTAATTCGGATGTTAAAATACTTCCTTGACATGGATGAAGAATGGGTACCAAGTAACTCCTTACTCCGTGAATTTATCGGCGGTAGTTGCTTCCACGACGTATAATAGATTAAAAATTATTAAAAGGCCTACTTTAAGTTAAGTAGGCTTTTTTTATATTTCTAATGTTTGATTGTACACAAAGTTTATATCTTCAAGGTAAAATTTTCGAATCGCTAAATATAGTTCTTTTTCCATCGGATCACTGCGGGAAATATAATTATTCGCAAATAGATTTTCAATTAAAATAAATGAACGATATAGATGAATAAGTGTTAGTTTTAAGAAATAGCGACGGTTAGTGAAAAGCATAATAGGGGAACTGTGCGCCACTTCACTCGCGACTTGATATGTTTCACGCGAATCGGTAAGTTTTGCAAGTGTTTCCACGCCATCACGGAAATTAAATTTATGAATATTAGGATCAAAATCTTCATGATAACTAATCCATCCATACTCAATAAAGCGTCGCATATCTTTACTTTTTAGTCCCCGGTCTTTTAAATCTTTTTTAAGTAAAACAAAGACTTCATCTGCTTCTTCTTTCGCTAAGAGTTTATTAAAGGCGGCGTTATAAATAATATGTTGCTGATAATGACCAATAAGTTTTTGATCTTCAAGTAAGACAAGCGCAGCTTCGAGTTCATGTAACGACCGCCATGAGCTTAAAGCATCTCTTTCAAAACCATGGACGAGCAGTTCAATAATCGTCTGGCACAGGGAAAAGGCACTTTTAAGTAAATCAAGATACAACTTATCGGGGCCACTATTTTCTTGTAGCTGCCGTAATTTTAGTAAAATAAAGTTTATATAAACATTAAGTGTTGATATTTCCATCGAATAACGATTTAAAAAACTACCTTGATCATATTTAAAATATGATTCGCCACCATATTTATCGATAATAACATTAATGACTTTGGCGTAAAATAATTCGTCATCCAGCGCTGCACTTATTTCTTCTTTTGTCATATTAGCAAAGCGATACATATAATCATTAATTAAAAATAAGATTAAACGAGGATGTTCTAACGGGGCACTCGGAAGGGCAGAGAATGTTTTTTGATGAATATTGGCCGTCATAATAATGTGTTCATAAATTTCATACATTAAATCAAAATCATCACGGTCTTTAAGTCCGTAAAAGTTAAGGATTTTCATGAAATCACTATAATCTATGGGACGGTGTTCTATTTTATTCGCCATTCACTTCTACCTTTCGCCAGTTTTTATTAATTATACTTAATAAATAAGCATCAACATTCTTATTAAACACTTTTTGTAAGTGTTTTGCATATCTTTTCACTTGTAAGTCATATTCTTCAACATCAATATTTAAAAGTTTAAAGTCAATTAAAGTAATAGTGCGCGCCCCAAGGATGAAAAAGTCAATAACATATGTTTCATTAGTGGCTTCATCTATATAAGAATATTCACGATATACATTCTCATTTGTAGCATTCACAAATAATGGAAGTGTAAAGATCTTTTTAATGTGGTCCCGGTGTTCTCTATTATCAATATAATCAAGCTTTTTTGTTTTAAAGTCATAAAGTTCAATTTGGCGGTGTAATAATGTACCCATCTTTAAAATGTGCGGTGGTACATCAAACTTTTCTTTTAGTTTAACCTCAGTTTTTGTTTCCTTAAAGGAATAGGTTGGGGTATTAATAATAATCTTATTTTTACTTGAAGGTTTAAGTTTTTCCTTAGCTTTTTGCAAATTAAGTGGCGTAAAATCAATTATTTCTAAATGTTCACGATAAGTGGGAGATTGCAATAATATTTCTTTAAAGTTTTTTAAATCTGCAAAAGGAATCTCGTTTAAATCTTTTTCTTTATCTAAATCGTGAATAACTACCATTAATTCCCGCGCTCTCGTTAAGGCAACATAAAGGAGCCTAATCCGTTCGGAAAGTATCTCCTTAAACTTCTTCGTTTCACTGATGACGCTGTTTAGGCTTGGTTTTTCTTTTACATTTGGAAATGAAATACCATAAGGGGCAACAATTTTAAACTTTGTTCTTCTTTCAACAGTGTAATAGTTATGTTTTAAATCAATGTAATAAACAATTGGAAATTCTAAACCTTTAGAACGATAAATCGTCATTAAAGTAACCGCATTATCCACTGTACGCGGACGTCTTAAGGAAATATCTTTATCATCAGCGTTCTCAAATTGCATAACATTAAGAATTTCTTCAACATTAAGCCCAAGCTTTGCTAAGTTTTCAATTTGGGTTAATTTCCCAGTTAATTTCATTGTATTTTGTGCGACATCACCTAAATAGTAAATCGCCCCGTATAAATCAAATGTTTTCACAAGCGTATCAATTATATCTTGCGCTGGGTAATCTTGCATTGTCTTAGCGATATGCTTAATCTTTTGCAGAAGTGGGTCACTAGAAAAATCAGTGTTATCATAACCCATTAAATCAAGAAGTTGTTGATCACTATAATTATTTACGAACGACCTTAGAAAACTTGCGACCGCGAAACGGTATTCATAAGTATTTGGATAATCTTCTTTAGTGTAAGAAACATATATTTGAAGAAGGGCAACTAGCGCAATAAAAACTACGTCGCTTCTATCAGTTTTATCATCATCGACAAAAATCGGGATTCCGGCATCTAAGAAAGTCTTTTCAATAGTCGGAAACTCATTCTTTCGTGAAACAAGTATTGCAAAATCTTTATATTTCGCTGGGCGCATTTTTTTGTCATCTGCGTCATAAACTTGTTCGCCGCGACTAATGCGCTCTTGAATGTCTTTAATGATAATTTGGGCTTCTATTTCGCCTTCAGTTAATTTAACACTTTCTGTTCCATCACTATTTTCAAGCGCTTCGTTAATATCATCTAAGGAATAATTAATAACTTTAAGGCCAACATCTTGACCAAGCACAAAGTTTTCATCGTACTTTTTGTTTCCATAACCAATGACGTGTTCTTGCTTATATTTAGCGCCGCCATATTCTTCGGTCATGATTTCACTAAGAATGTCGTTAATCGAAGTTAAAACTTCACTGCGAGAACGATAGTTATCATTTAAGTCAATTAACCTTCCACCAATTCCTTTAGAAAAGTTTGTGTATTTATCTTTAAAGATGTACACATTAGCGTTTCTAAAAGCATAGATACTTTGTTTAATATCGCCCACCATATACATGTTATTATCGACAATTTGTTGTAAGAAATCTTCTTGGATATCACTTGTATCTTGATACTCATCAACAAGGATGTATTCATATTTGTTTTGTAGTTCTTTTTGAATGTCCGGTAAAGAGATAAGGGCATATGCATTACGAGCGACATCACTAAAGGTGAAGGCATTCATTGCTTCTTTTCGTGCTTTAACAATGTCATATATCTTTGCCACTAAATCCAATAAAAACTTTGCATATTCACGCTCTTTACTGAAAATTGTGTACATATTACTAACAGAAATAAGGTATTCAAGACGATCCAATTTGTCATATAGGCTTTTAAGCGTCTTTCCAATTGATTCGTCTTCGGGAAAGTTTTCAAAACTTTTGTTAGGAACGCGAGGTTTCTTTAATTTTTCTTTACGACTCATATAGTGCTCAAAGGTGAGGACTGTGCCAAACTCCTCTAAAAACTCATTATATCTTTCAACGTGTTTTTCATCACTTAATTGCTTAACTTGAGAAGCAATATTTCGTAACAAATATATAACATAATGATCAAGCTCTTTTACTAAAAAATTAAAGTTATCAAGTGTGTAGTTGTTATCTATAAAATCTCTTAAAAATTTTGGTGGGTTAAGCGTAAGATTTGCGGCTTTTAAAATGTTAGTGACCATCTCAAAAAGTACTTTATCGTCTTTCACTAAGAATCGTTTTGCGATATCATTAAACGCTAGAGAAGGGTTTTCATATTCTTCAAGTAATAGAGCATCAAACGCTTCTTTAATGAAAATGGCTTCAATTGATTCATCAATGTTAACAATGTCGGTTTTAAAGTTTAAGCGGTAGCCATAACTCTTTAAAAGTTTTAAAGCATAGGCATCAAACGTCATAATGTCAGCGTTATCCACTGCGTAAACTTTAGGCGCTAAGGCGGGATCTTTACTCAATTCTTTTTTAATACGGTCGCGAAATTCTTTAGCCCCAAGATCAGTAAAGGTTAATACAAGTATTGATTCTAGTGGAACATTCTTATCTTTAATAATCCGGATAACACGCTCGGTTAAAACGGCGGTTTTACCGCTACCAGCACCAGCTGAAACGAGCATATTTACTTTATCAAGCGATAAAGCTTCTAGCTGTTTAGGGCTCCAAGTAAAACCTTTCTTACTCATCATCTTCTCCTTCGTCACTTTCAAAAACTCCACTATTGATATAACTAATATTTACATATTTAGAATACATACCACTTTTACGTTTTTCGGTAATATAAGTTTTTTCAACAATAAAATCATTAGCGAGAATACGCGTTGCAACTTCATTGATTTTTGTTTCGGCGAATTCTTTTAGTTCTTCAAACGGAATTTTTCCCTTTTCTTTGGGGAGTGAACCGCTTTTTAGCAATTTTAATCCACTATAAAATTCACTCTGCGTATATGTTGGATCAATAGCACTCATGGCCGACACATCATTTTTAAGTAATGCCTTAAACTTCAGGTCTTTTTCAATGATGGTGTTGAAATAATTTTCATCTTGGAATAGAAAAGATCCTAATTTCAAGCTATTCATTGCTAAACCAACAGTTTCATAATCTTTAAATCGTTCATAACTATTTGCAAGCACACTATAGATTGGGAGTTGAAAATCAAACCCTTTTTCAATATCAGTAGTTCGCATATGGGCTTCTCCCGTTTTATAATCAAAAACAACTAAATACTTTTTATCATTTTTTTCATAGAGATGAATACGATCTACTTTTCCTGAAATTACTACATTTTCATTTAAGGGAATTGATATATATTCTTCTTTAATAACTTCTTTTGGGTTTGACCTATAAAGGTAATCTTGTAAAAAGAAGAAGTTTGCTTTAACAATTGGTTTTTGATGCATGACAAAGAACTTATCTTTGACAGTAAAATCATATTTATCAATGTAGTGGTGAAAATTAAGTTCAAATGATTCTTCGTCTATACTTTCTTCTAAGACCTTATGCACAAAATTACCGTAGTCAAGTGCATAATTTCCACCTTCGACAATCTTTAAAATATATTTTGCAAAATAGTCAAATGGTAAGTTAACGTAATCATCATAACTTGAAAACGAAAGTTTCAGTGGTAACTTATGTTCATAATTAATCCCTTTGAAGCGGAAATCAAACTTCTTAAAATCATTATTATTTGGATTTGCGTGCTCTAATAAGTTTAATTCATCACTAATAATGCTGTAGTAACGATATTGATCTTTATAAAGCCCAGTTAAATAGTTAATATACTCTTGACTATAAAAGCTTGTTGGCATCGTAATTAGTTCTTGTTCTAGTTCTAAAACATTTGCAAGCGGTGAGACATCATTTTTTTCATTATTGGCAATATAGGAATAACTTAAAGTTAAGTTTTTAAGATTTTTAAAAGCCTTTACCATTTGCGTTTCATTCATTAAAGCTTCTTTTTCAATCGGCAACATCCCAAGCGATATTATTTCTTCAGCGGTTAATAAGCGAGAAGCCCGCGGTACGACTGGAGCTGTAGTTTGTGAAAAATCAAGAAAGAAGTAGTGCTTATCCTTAAATTCATATTGCGGAAACTCATTAACAATCTTAATTCCGTCATTTACCGTAACACTAAAATTCGTTCTATTTAAAACACTTTTAATATATTCAATGTGATGCTTTTCTGGTAACTTATTAAAATCAATTGTCGAAAGAGCATTATAAAAAGTAATAAGTACTGGTGATAATTCTTCTTTATCACCATCCTCAAGTAATTCACTGACTGTCACTTCGTTATTCTCAAGTGACTTTATAATATCTTTAACTTCTGGAAAAGAAAGAAGTGGTCTACCTTCATTTTGGAAGGCTATATTAAACTGTGGTGCTAAGTTATAAAGTAAGTTTAAATAACTTGTTTCAGGTCGCAAAACAACGATATTTTGTGCTAAAACGCCTTTATTTAACAAAGCAGCAATACTATTTAAAACATAATAGACCTCTTCAATATCAGATTTAAAAGCATAAAGTTTAGGTTTATAGTTATAATCTTTACTAAGATAACTAATGTTAGCGCCAGCGTTAGAAAGAAGTTCTTTAAGCAAAGAATGTTCCTTCAAATAATCTAGAATTAATACATTTTTATCTTTGAAGGCAAAAGACGCATATTCATCAAGGGTTATATATCCACTACTAATAAGGAGCCGTCGCAAACTAGTTAGCTCAGTCGTTTTATTGTTAATTAAACTATTGTGGGGAAAGATTAAGTTTTCTTGAATAATTTTTGCGTGTTCCAAATTAAAATCATATTTAGCGATTAATTCAATCAAAATTTCCTCATCAAGCTTACCTAAAAACATCGCAATTACTTCGCTAAAGGTCACTAACTTAATTTTTAGCCACGGAAACTCATTCCGCAATGTTAAAATTTCACTTTTAGTGGCGTAATCACAAATAAGATAATCATATTTTTCTAATAACTTAACGAAATCTTTCATCTTTTTAATTATACCAAAAATAGAGCCGTTCAAAGGCACTAATTGTATGGGAAATAAATAATTATTTATTCTTCAGCGTCACTACTAAAAGTTAACACAGCAGCCACGGCTTTTTGCCAACCGTTATATTTACGAATTCGTAATTCTTCATCCATCTTTGGTGTATAAGTCCTTGCGTATTCATGAATTCGCGTAATAGCCTTAATTGAAGAGAAGAAGCCAGTGTATAAACCCGCTAAATAGCAAACCCCAAGACTTGTTGTTTCGTAAATCTTCGGAACACGGATACTAGTGTTTAATATATCAGCCTGAAACTGCATTAAATAGTTATTAACCGAAGCGCCCCCATCAACGCTTAATACTTTAAGATCTTGTTTTGATTCTTTAATCATGACATCAAAGACATCGCGCGATTGATAGGCAATTGCTTCGAGGGTTGCTCTTGTTATTTCTAGGTCACTAACTTCGCGTGTTAAGCCAAAGATTGCGCCCCGTGCTTTATCATCCCAATAAGGAGTACCGAGGCCCACAAAAGCCGGTACAAAGTAAACATTATCATTTTGATGGGCTCTTAACGCTGCATTTTCCGTCTCTTTTGCGTCTTTAAAGAGTTTTAATTCATCACGTAACCACTGCACAGCGGCCCCACCAACAAAGACACTACCTTCTAAAGCATATGTTACTTTATCACCAATTTTCCAAGCGATAGTTGTAAGTAATCCGTTTTCGGATAACTCGGGTTTATCGCCAATATTCATAAGCATAAAGCAACCAGTGCCATATGTATTTTTAGCGTCTCCTGGTTTTAAACACATTTGCCCAAATAAGGCAGCTTGTTGGTCACCAGCTACACCGGTTATTTTCATATGGTTATGAAAAAACGTTGTTTCGCCAAAGAAGTCTGAGCTTGCTAAAACTTTCGGTAACATACTTCTTGGGATATTAAATATTTTTAATAGTTCGTCATCATAATCAAGGGTGTTAATGTTATATAACATTGTTCTAGATGCATTTGTGACATCAGTAAAATGATTCGTCTCATTTGTTAACTTATAAATAATCCACGTATCAACCGTGCCAAAAAGAAGTTCCCCACGCTCTGCCCGTTCTTGGCCGTTTTCTAAATGATCTAAAATGTAACGAATCTTACTAGCGCTAAAATAGGGGTTAATTAAAAGTCCAGTTTTTTCATGAATTAAATCTTTATATTCACTAAGTTCATTACAAATATGGGCACTTTGTCGGCTTTGCCACACAATAGCAGGAGCGACAGGCATACCCGTGTTTTTATCCCATACAATGGTCGTTTCCCGTTGATTAGTAATACCAATTGAATCAATGTTTGCAAACGAAACATTAGCTTTAATTAACACTTGATTAATGACACTTAAAACACTAAGCCATAATTCAATCGCATCTTGCTCGACGTATCCTGGTTTTGGGTAATAGCATTTTACTTCTTCTTGGGCAATAAACGAAATGTCAGCGTTTTTATCAAAAAGCATTGCTCGTGTCGAAGTAGTGCCTTGATCAATTGTTAAAATATATTTTTCCATTAAAACGTAATATCCTTTACTTCTTTTGGAATTTCAATTGATAGATTAATCGCTCCGTCTTCCGTAATTAAAATATTATCTTCAACCCGAATCCCAATACCATGTTTTGCAAAGTATAGGCCTGGTTCAACGGTAATAACATTACCTTTTTCTAACGGTAAACTTCTTTCCCCTGGGTCATGGGTATCAAGGCCAAGGTGGTGGGAAACACCGTGATAATAATATTGGGTGATTGCTTCATCTTTAGTCATAAGTTTAGCGGCTAAAAGTTCTTTTGTTAAATACGCTTTCGTATATTCTTGTAAATCGAGCAATGTTTTGCCAGGTTTTGCGTAGGCAATGACTGCTTTATTCGCGCCTAAGACAATTTCATAAAGTTTCTTTTGGAGCTCACTAAATTTACCGTTTATCGGCACAGTACGCGAAATATCAGCCGTATACATATTGTTATGGCCACCTAAGTCAAGTAATAATAAATCACCGTCTTGAAGTTTAGCGTCTAAATGCGGATAATGTAAAATCACTCCGTTTTTGCCACTCGCAGCAATCGTATTAAACCCTAATTGACCGTGATGTTTTTTAATTCCGTATTCAAAGATTGCGGCAATTTCATATTCGTACATGCCACTTTTGATATGACTTATCGCTTCTTTTAAAGCCTTAGCGGTTAAAGTAATACTATCTTTAATAAGTTTAACTTCATAATCATCTTTAACCATGCGCATTCTCACGATTTCGTTATAGATGTTTTTAACAGTATAACTATGTTGAGCGCTTAGTAAAAGCCCGTATTTTTTCGTTTCTTTACCGGTATTTGTTAAAACCCCGTCTTCAAGGTCAAGATAAACTGTTTTAATTGCATCACTAAAAGAGTTTACGTAATCGTCATATTCATTCGTGACTTTATGATCTTTAACGCCACTTATCGCAATTGCTTCTGCTTTTGTGTAACGTCTTCCCGTCCACACGGCTTGAAGTGGATCATAATCAAGGGTGAAGATAGTTTCTTTAATCACACCATTTACTTTCGTAATAAGTAAAATTGACTTTTCTTGATTAATGCCAGTTAAGTAGTAGAAGTTACGATTTACTTCAAAGTCAAAAACACTATCGGCGCTTTTTTTAATTTCCGTGCCACTAAAAAGTATTAAGGCACTATTGTCTTCCATTTTCTGGGTTAGTCGGTTCCGCCGATCTTTAAAAATATGCATGTTCTGCCTCCTAATATATTTCTTTTGCCACCATTTCAATAATTGAATTATGAACGGATTCTATTTTTCCGGCATCCGCAAGTTTAGCGTCACCAGGGACGAAAGGAACGGCCCCTAAGGTTTGCAGCCGAAAAACATCTTCGATTTCTTGAACGTTAACCTCACCAAACATATAGTGACGTTCACCAGTCTTTGGTACTTCAAAATGGCTCATATTTAAAACTACGCCAAGTACATCAACATTTAACTCTTCGGCCATTTTTTTCGTCTTTCTGACCATCGTATTTACCATTTGTTGGGGAGTAGTGACTAAGATAATGCCATTGATTGGAATTTGTTGAAAACTGCTAAGCGCAACATCACTTGTGCCGGGTGGGAAATCAATTAATAAGATGTCAAGCTCTCCCCAGTTAACAGTTGTATAAAATTGGGTTACTAAGTCACCAATTAAAGGACCGCGCCACATAATGGGATCTTCACCGTCACTTAGTAAAAGGGCTGATGATATGATTTTAATGCCCGTTCTACTAACAGCAGGGTAAATTTTTTCTTCATCGCCATAGACGCCTTCTTTTATCCCAAACATATGAGGGATTGAGGGACCAGTAATATCTGCGTCTAATATTCCTACATTAAATCCCATTTTATTAAGTTCGACCGCTAAACTAGCAGTCACAAAACTTTTACCAACGCCGCCTTTACCGGAAACAATACCGTAAATACGTCGAATATTGCTAAATTTATTTACTGATTTATCACTCATTATGATCCTCCTTGAGTAACACTGACTCTTCTTTGCTCTTAATATTATAAATGCTTTCAAAGGCAACTGCATTAGTTTTACTAACGTTTACAGTGATAACGACATCAATGTCAGAGAAGTCACTATTAATGACTTCACTTTCACTTGTTTCTAAATAATGAATAACGCGGTCATAATCACGAATAGGAACAATAATTTCATAGCAAAAAGCAGGTATTTCGATTAATTTATGGGCTAAACTTATGACTTTAGTCCCTGTTTCAACGTAAGTGCGGAGTAAGCGTCCGGCCCCGAGTTTTTTACCGCCAAAATAGCGAACTACGATAAGAAGCGTATTATTAAAGTCATTCGTCTTCAGTAAATTTAAAAGTGGTAACCCCGCCGTATTTTGCGGTTCCCCGTCGTCACTCGCCCGTTCGACATTACCAAAGCGATAAGCATAAGTATAATGACGCGCGTCTTTAAAAGTTTTTTTAGCTTCATTAAAGTAGAAATCAAAATCATTTTCATTATTTAATGGACAGAGAAGACCAATAAAGCGTGACTTTTCGACAATAAGTTCACTTACATACATTTCACTGATGACATAACCCATAAATTAATTGTATCAAGAAGTAAGAAAAACGCTTTACTATATAAGTAATATTTAGTTTGCTATAATCTACATATGCAACAAAATGACTTTTATAAAGAACAAAGTAATATTGAAGACGATCGATCCCTTGTTGTAGAGAATGAAGCTTTAACGGTAACCCCGCTTATAGATGAAGGGCCACCAGCGAAAACAAAAGCACTCTACCACTTTTTTATTATTATCTTTGGCGTTATCGCCATGTATTTATTATCGTTTTTAACTGACGCGATATTAAAAGCTTTTAATGTTACACCTGCGACTAATAATATTTTATACGCGAGTCTATCGAACTTTTTAATCTACGTCACTTTGTTTGCGTTCTTTATTTTATTACTATTCCTTTTTAAATTATTAAAACCGCTTGCCTTACAGTTTACAAAACTAAAACCGTACGTTTACGGCTTATTTTATGGTTTTATCATTATTTTAGCGTCCGTTTCTTATAATCTTTTAACGGGTCTCATCTTTTCTGATACCACAAGTAACATCAACCAGTCCTCGATTGAATTAATAATCAGTAACTATCCCTTTACTTCTTTTATTTGGATTGTCTTAGTGGGTCCGGTTATTGAAGAGATTTTATATCGGCTTGGCCTATTTGAAGGTTTAAGACAAAAAAATCGCATCTTAGCCTATGTTGTCTCGGGTATTATCTTTGGCTTTATTCACTTTAATATCCCGCTTGACGCTGAAGGAGAGGTAGTTACCGCCCAGTTAATTAATGAATTTATTAATATTCCGGGTTATATCATAAGCGGATTGCTCTTTGCTTATACTTATGAAAAGATTGGCTTTGTCGGAAGTAGTGTTGCCCATATTAGTAATAACTTATTAAGTTATATTCTGACAATTATTAGAATTTATGCTGCAAAATAAACATTTAGTGCTATCAAGCTTTATCTTAAAAATCATTGCGATGGTTGCAGTTTTAAGTGATCATATTGCTTTTGCTTTTATTTCTCCAGCTTTATTTACCTATGACTTAATGCGCATTATTGGACGCTTGGCGTTTATTCTCTTTGCTTTTTTTGTAAGTGAAGGAATTGTTAAAACCCGTAATCATGACCGTTATTTATTAAGACTTTTCATTATGTATTTAGTAATGCAAGCATTAAGTATTGTTGCGTTTAGCTATGATGCTACTTTTGCTTATCCTAATGTGTTTGCGACCCTTTTAGCGGGGGCATCGCTTTTAACTTACTTTGAGACTAAAAGGTGGAAAAGAGTGTATTACCTTCTTCCTTTCATTGCCGTTATGACGCTGAACTATTTATTTTATTATGAGCGAATGAGTTATTTAAAAATATACACGGGTGATTATGCTTTCTATGGTATCGCCTTAATTATTGCTTTTTATATCGGGCGAAAAATTGCTTTATATTTATATGCCCGTTATAATCCCGCGCTAAATGAAGATAACGAAAATGAAAGCAACGAGCAAAACTTACAAAAACAGTTTGTTTTAAACGTTGGCAGTAGCGTTTCCCTTTTATTCATTACATTCATTTGGTATATTTTAAGCGTATTTAGTAAGAGTTCTACAAATATGGCGTTACAAAGTTATGGCCTTATTACGATCTTCTTATTATTACTTTATAACGGTAAACTTGGCTATAACCAAAAACCGTTCCGCATTATTTATTATTTGTTCTTCCCCGTACACATAATAATTATTGCCCTTATATCAATACTTATATAGGAGAAAAAAGATGATTATTTATTTAGAAAATGTGCTCGACTTCCAAGAAATTATTAGTAAAGACCACGTTCTTGTCGACTTTTACGCTGATTGGTGTGGTCCATGCCGCATGCTTGGACCGGTCTTAGAAGAAGTTGATAAAGAACGGCCAAACCTCACTATTTTAAAAGTTGATGTTGATAATTTTGGCGAACTTGCGACCCAATTTGGTATTCGCAGTATCCCGACTTTAATCCTTTTTAAAAACGGTAATAAAGTTGGTGAACGTAAAGGTTATGTTGCGAAAACTCCACTTTTAAACTTCGTTGACGGCAAGTAAAATTAAAAAATCAATAGAAAAAACTATTTTTTTGGTAGTTTTTTTTATTTTATGAGTATAATTTATTTATGAAGAAACTAATATTTGATCCCCTAGAAGAGTTTCGCGATCAGTTTAAAAGCGCACATCAAGAAAATGTCGTTAACTTTTTTAACACGTTAGTGAAACAAAGCGGGGTTGATCTTGCCCTCAACGACTTAACAATTAAAGAAATTAATACTCTTAATGACAAAATCGGTAAAGAGGAGAAAAGATTAAAGAGAGCCCGTGGCTGGCGTGGCTTTTTTATTTTCCTAATTGTCGCCCTTTTTGTACTTACCGCTGTTTTTATTTATCAGGCAACTTTAAATGGCACTGCCTTAACTCCCGCTTTGGCGATTGTTTTAGCGGTGTTATCACTAGGGATTGCAATTACACTTATTATCGTCAATATTAAAGTCTATAAACCGCGCATTAAAAATGCCGAAAAAGAACTTAATATGTTGACGAATAAAAGAGACGCTAAAATTGATGAAGCGTGGTCACAAATGAATCCCCTTAATGCTCTTTTTGATTCATCAATGACTCCAATGCTCGTTGAGAAAACAATTCCTTTATTAACAATGGACCCTGTTTTTGATTCTAGGCGGTTTGATTATTTAAATCGCAAGTATGGCTTAAGTGATGAACTTGATGTTGATTCTTCAGCTTTATTTGTCCAAAGTGGCGAAATACAAGGTAATCCCTTTTTACTTTCGCGCGCACTTAATACTTATATGGGAACGAAGACGTACACTGGTTCGATCACCGTTAGTTATACGGTAACGGTCTACGTTAATAATAAAGCGCAAACCCAAGTCCGAACGGAAACTTTAACCGCCTCGGTTACAAAACCGTGTCCTTATTACTACAATGATACTGTCATTATTTACGGTAATGAAGCCGCGCCTAATCTGTCCTTTAGTCGTTATCCGCAACTTCCGCTTGATTGGACACCAAAAAGTTTAAACGCTTTTGTTAAAAAAGAAGAAAAAGAAATGAAAAAGATGACCGAGCAAGCACTTAAAAAAGGTCACCAATTTACCCCAATGGGCAATAGTGAGTTTGAAGCGCTCTTTAATGCTTACAATCGGACAAACGAACTTGAGTTTCGTTTACTCTTTACTGCTTTAGGCCAATCGGAAATTACAGACCTTATCAAAGATAAAACCGTTGGCTTTGGTGATGACTTTGAATTCCATAAAACAAAGAACTTAAACTTAATTCGTTCGCGCCATTCCCAAGCCTTTGATTATAGCGGTGATCCGCGTAACTATTATCATTATAATAATAAGGAAATCGCGAAACGCTTTATTAAATACAATAATGACTTTATGCGTTATTTCTATTTTAACTTAGCACCAATTCTTGCCGTCCCGCTTTATCAACAACATAAACCACAAGAATTTATTTACGCGCAAGATTATAAATCGCATCTTTCATTTTATGAACACGAAGCAGTGGCTAACCAATTTCCAAGTGACGCTTTAAGTCACCCCGAAAGTAAGACCAAAAACATCTTAAAAACGAAAGTATTAAATAAGGGGAAAGACTTTGATGTTGTCGGCGTCACAAGTTATGGTTATAAAACAATCAATCGTACAACAATGGTGCCAAAAAGAGCGGGAAACGGTAGCATTCATCATGTTCCAGTCCACTGGGTTGAATATATACCCGTTGAACAAGAATCAGTCATTAACGTTAAAGTATTAAACGAAGAAGCAGAAAATAAAGTGACACACGGCGGAATTCTTGGCCAAATTGAAGAATACCTTAGTAAATATAGTAAAAATAGTCCCGTTACAAGTCGCCGTGTCTTAGCGTTTATCATGCATGAAACGTTTAAAGCTGACGATAATGAATATTTAGATAAAATTATTAAAGGAAAATAACCATTAGTAGTATAATAAACGAAAGGAGAAATTTAATACTATGGGAAATGAATTAGATGAATTAACTGGTCCAGTTAACGAACAAGGACAAGACATCAATGTTATTAACAAACAACTAAAGGTGAAAGTAGGATGGGGTTCAACCCTCTTTGAAGTCATTTTATGGATCTTCATTATTCCCGGACTCATTTTCTTATTTATGAAAATTAAAGCCCGCAAACACTTTCAACAATTACAACAAAGGATTCAACATCACGCGAGTCAAATCGATAACTATTTAGAACAACGGGTCATTATTTTAAATAACGTCGTTGGTTTAGTTAATCGTGCCGTCGCTCTTGATAAAGATACCTTTACAACTATTGCCGCTTATCGTAGCGGTGTTAATAACGATGAAGGTCGTAACGAAGTTGCCGGCCAAGCCGGGGATGTCACCAATCGCCTTAACGTAGCGTTTGAAAATTATCCCGAGCTTAAAGCCCACCAAGCGATTCAAGATGCGATGCAACAAAATAGTTACTTACAACGTGAAATTACCGCAGCCCGTGAACTTTACAATGATGTCGTAAATGTTTGGAACGCTGATGTCTTCGCGTGGCCTACGAAAATGATTGTCGCCGCTAAAGCTGGTTATACGACAAGAATTCCGTTTACTGCTTCTGC